>CAYZVI010000172.1:0-3465 GCA_964481695.1 uncultured Hydromonas sp.
GTATCAGAGTAAACACAGCGACACAGCGGCTGTCTATCACGGCAATGTGGATATTCGTCAGGTGAGCTTGGCATTCAATGGCTCGGATCGGGTGAAAGACATCTTGGTACAGGAGGGCGAGGCAGTTGAGGCTGGGCAAATACTGGCGCGATTGGATACGACAACGCTGAATTTACAATTGATGCAAGCCAAAGCACAGTTGGCGGTGCAACAACAAAGCCTGCAACGCCTGAAAAACGGCAGCAGACCGGAAGAAATCAATCAGGCCAAAGCCAACCTGAACGCCGCCCAAGCGGATGCACAATATGCGACTCAGCAGTTTCAGCGTATGCAGAGCGTACATGCGAGTACCGATCAAAATGCGGTGAGCAAATCTGATCTGGAAGCGGCACGCGCCCGCTATCAAAGCGCGCAAGCCAAAGCCATCGTTGCGCAAAATAATTACCGGCTCACGCAAGCCGGCCCTCGTAAAGAAGACATTGACGCTGCCGCGGCACAGACGGATGCAGGCAAAGCGCAGGTAGCGTTATTGGAGCAACGATTGAAGGATGCTGAACTCAAAGCGCCGATAGCAGGAGTTGTACGCAGTCGCTTAATCGAAGTGGGTGATATGGTCTCACCACAAAAAGCAGCATTCACCATCGCATTGACACAGCCTAAATGGATTCGTATTTACATACCAGAGACAGACCTGAGCCGCATTCATCCGGGTGGCGTCATGAACGTTCAAATTGATGGGCTCAAAGACAGCTTGAGTGGCACGGTTGGCTACATCTCTTCGGTAGCAGAATTCACACCAAAAACGGTGCAAACACAAGAGCTGAGAACCAGCTTGGTTTACGAAGTGCGGGTACAGGTAGACGATCCGAATAACGTATTGCGTCTCGGTATGCCGGCAACGGTAACATTAGGCGAGACGCATTAGTATGCAAAATGCTCACTCAAACTGGGTTGTCCAAGCACATGATCTGTCGCTCACTTTCCCGGGGGCGACCAAAAGCGCACCGCCGGTACAAGCATTGCGGCACATTGATATGCAGGTCCCTGCTGGACAAATTGTCGGTTGGTTGGGGCCTGATGGCGCTGGTAAAACTAGCTTGGTGCGTTTGGTTACAGGATTGATTCAACCCAGTAGTGGAACAATGACGGTTCTGGGGCAGGACAGCGTGCGTGATGCGCAAATAATTCAGAATCGAATCAGCTATATGCCGCAAAAATTCGGTCTGTACGAAGACTTATCAGTGCGTGAAAATTTCAGGCTCTATGCCGAGATTCATGGCGTTTCGACGCAACAGCGCGACCAACGCTACGAGCAACTGATGCACATGACCGATTTAGGACGCTTTGCGGAGCGTTTGGCGGGACAATTGTCCGGTGGGATGAAACAAAAACTCGGTTTAGCGTGTACCTTGGTGCGTTCACCGGATTTATTGTTGCTGGATGAACCGACGGTGGGTGTTGACCCACTGTCACGTCGCGAATTATGGCAAATCATACAAAATTTGGTCAGTCAGGAGCAGCTCTCAGTCATCATTGCAACTACTTATTTAGATGAAGCCGAGGCCTGTGACGAGGTGTTTGTCTTGCACCAAGGACGGTTGCTTACGCAAGGAAAGCCAGCGGAGATTGCCGCCGTCGCGCGCGGCTTGTGCGCGCAATTACCGGTCAGCGAGCAGCACAACAGTCGTTTACTGCAAGCGCATATATATGATCGTCATGATTGGATCATTGATGCGGTACCGAAAGGCGACTCGATTCACTTGATTCGTCGGCCAGAGGTGGAGGCAGCGACCATTCAAGCATGGTTGCCGCACGGTTTGACGTCGGTTGAGCCAACATTAGAGGATGGTTTCATGCTGTTGCTACGGCAGCAAATGGCGCAGAACCCGAATCAGAGCGATTCCGCAAAGTTGCCAGCGGTTGCGTTCTCACTGCCTGAGCCGAGTTCTGATGCCTCGATGAAGTCTGATGTCGTGATCGAGGTGAAAGATTTGGTTAGAAAATTCGGAGATTTCACCGCTGTGGATCGCACCAATTTTAGCGTTCGGCGGGGCGAGGTGTTTGGCTTGCTCGGGCCGAATGGCGCGGGTAAAACCACGACGTTTCGTATGCTCTGTGGTCTCTTGCCTGCGACCAGCGGTTTTCTGCAAGTGGCAGGGGTTAATCTACGCACGGCGCGTGCGCAAGCGCGGCAAAACGTCGGTTATGTGTCACAAAAATTTGCACTGTATGGTTTGCTCAGTGTGATGGAGAATTTGACTTTTTATGGCAAAGCGTATGGCTTGCAAGGGGAACGTTTGGTACAGCGGATTCAGACTGTATTGCAACAATTTGATTTGCAGGACAGTACGGAGGCCATCAGCGGTCAACTGCCGGGAGGATTTAAGCAACGTTTGGCGATGGCGGTTGGTCTGCTACATGAGCCGGAAGTGTTGTTTTTGGACGAGCCGACCAGCGGCACCGATCCGATTGCACGACGCGAGTTTTGGCGGCGAATCACTGATTTATCACAAAACGGCACGACCATCGTGGTCACCACGCATTTCATGGAGGAGGCTGAGTATTGTGACCGTATTGTGATTCAGGATGCAGGCAAAGTGTTGGCGCTGGGAACGCCGAGCGAGGTGCGGCATTTCAATGGACAATCGTATGCGACGATGGATGAGGCGTTTATTGGAATTGTCGAGATGGCGCGCGGGCAAGGGAGAAAAGCATGATGACGGTATCTTGGCGGCGCTTGCGCACACTGGTTCAAAAAGAATTTTGGCAATTATGGCGTGATAAAAGCAATTTACTGTTGGCCATCGTGTTGCCGGTGATGTTGATTCTGCTGTTTGGTTACGGGATCACGATGGATGTGAAAAATGTACCGGTCGCCGTGGTTTTGGAGGATCCCTCGCCGAATGCACGCGATATGCTCAGCGGTTTGAGCGGTTCGGAGTATTTGACGCCAGTGGTGGTGCACTCAATGTCTGATGCGGAGAAGTTGCTGCTTAGTCATCAGGTTGAATCGATTGTGAGGGTTCCGAGTAATTTTTCCAGCTCTTTGGCGCAGGGCGGTGATACGAAAATTCAGGTGATTGTGCATGCGGTGGACGCACAACGAGCCGGCGTTGTCAGTGGTTATATTCAGGCGGCGATTGGTTTGTGGAATGCCAAACAGCAAGACCGCGTGGGTTCACAAGGTACTGCAAGAACAATAGGGCAGGTGAGCATCGAGCAGCGGCAATGGTTTAATGATGCCAATACCAGCACATGGTATTTAGTGCCGGGTTTGATTGTCTTAGTGATGACCATCATCGGCGCCTTTTTGACCGCTTTGGTCATGGCGCGCGAATGGGAGCGCGGTACGCTGGAGTCGTTGTTCGTCACGCCTGTACAGCCGGTGGAAATTTTATTGGCGAAAATTATTCCGTATCTGGGCGTTGGGATGTTGGGCTTAATGCTTTGTTTGCTCGCCGCGCG
>CAYZVI010000173.1:0-3461 GCA_964481695.1 uncultured Hydromonas sp.
GTTCACCGCAGCCTGAGTAATACACGCCACCGACCACCGCCGAATAACCCATCACGCTCAGATTCACCGTACTTTTCCAGCCACCCGCAGGGCAATCGCCTTCGACAAAACGCACACGATTGTTCAAATTAAAACCATCCAGCCATGGAACCATGCTTACTTGTGCGGTACTCGGCTCGAATTGAAAGCTCAATGCATGAAAATTCAGTAGCGCGGCATCCGGTAGTGCGTTATACGGTAAAGCGGGCTCACCATCAAAATCACCCGCATCTTGATTAGGCACCGCAAAAGCAGAACGATCAATTAATAAAGGCGCATTCAAATGACGAATGCCACGACTTTTTAACTGCTCGACCAAATCCCCTACACGCTCAATAACCAATTGTGGATCACCAGAGCCTTTTAACAGTAATGGCGTATTTAAATAACCCTGTGCATCCGGCTCAGATTCGGATAAAAGATTCGTACGCCACTGATGACTCGCACCAAATTGTTGTAACGCAGCAAACGAAGTAACCAGCTTAATGACCGATGCGGGGTTTTGGGAGCGCTGCGCATTGATGGATAACAAAGGCTCCGTTTCACCAACAGCCTGCACGTAAAATGAAGCATTGGCGCTGGGCAATGCCTGAGCCTGAGCACTCAAGAAGGCTTCTTTACTTACTTGTCGTGGTAGGTTCACAGACAAACCGGATGGTGACTCAATCAACGTACCAATTGCATCATCCGCTATCTCTTGCGCCGACGAGGCAGTAGCCCAACATAAAGCCATGCTTAAGCACAGTTTCAAAAATGATGCGTTTTGATGTAACCGCATTAATCTACGGTCATATTTTTGTTTCATACGTCACATTCCAAAAAATTATTTTTCACATTCTACAAGAACTATCTGACGATACTATTCTCAAATACAAAAAACAATGATTCATATTTAAACATATCTTAATCAGCAATAGACAATACAGCCATAGAAAACCTATAAGGACAATGCTATAATGTGACAATTAAAAATTTATGGGACGAGTGATGTCATGAGCGCTACCATTATTGACGGCAAAGCTATTGCCAGTGCAACACAGGATGAAATAAAGGCTCGTGTTGACCAGCTGGTTGAACAAGGAGTCCGCCCCGGATTAGCTGTTATTCTGGTTGGAGACAACCCTGCCTCTCAAGTGTATGTCCGCAATAAAGTCAAAGCCTGCGAGGCTGTAGGTATGCACTCATCGCTGGATCGCTATCCAGCCGACCTCACCGAAACAAAACTGTTACAACGCATTCAAGAACTGAACCAAGACCCTGATATTCACGGCATTTTAGTACAGCTCCCTCTTCCTAAACATATTAACGAACACGCGGTATTAGAAGCCATCACACCCTCAAAGGATGTTGATGGATTTCACCTCATCAATGCTGGTGCATTAATGACCGGACAACCGCGCTTACGTGCATGCACACCATACGGCGTGATGAAAATGCTGGAGTTTCACAAAGTACCGGTTTGGGGAGCCAATGCAGTCGTAATCGGTGCTTCTAACATCGTCGGAAAACCGATGGCGATGATGCTCTTGCAAGCCGGTGCGACCGTTACCATTTGTAACTCTAAAACGCGTGATTTAGCTTCACACACCCGCAACGCTGACATCATCGTTGCGGCTGTCGGTCGTATCAACATCCTCACTGCGGACATGATACGTGAAGGCGCTGTGGTGATTGACGTCGGCATGAACCGCAATGCCGAAGGCAAACTATGCGGCGATGTGGATTATGAAGGCGTAAAACAAGTCGCTGGAGCAATTACCCCTGTGCCGGGCGGCGTTGGTCCAATGACCATTACCATGCTGCTGATGAATACGCTAGAATCAGCACAAAATCAACTGAAATCTAGCTATCTATAAAACAAAATAATTAGACAGAGAGACAACCCAATGGCAAGCTTAAAGGACGGTATCATTATTAAGGGCGTTACGCAGCAAAATAAACCTTTTCGTCCCAGTGATTGGGCGGAACGTTTGTGTGGTGTCATGCGCTGTTTTGAACAAGACACTCAGGGGTATAACCACATAACCTATTCTGAATATGTTCGCCCCACCCTATGGGAAGGCGTTAAAAGTGTCATTGTTCACTACGATTTGGAAAAAATTCGCCCAGAGGCCTATCGATTCTTTTTAGATTTTGCCAACGATAATCAATTGCAAACAACTGAGTTTATTAACGCAGAAATTGAAGATTTATAAAAAAACGAGAACCTGATACAAGTTCTCGTTTTTTGTAACTAAAGTTAATGATTGGACAATAAATGATTAAGAAATCGCGAACTTACAATCTCACTCATGGCATTATATTCGCGCTATTTGTATCAACCATTGCCGCTTGTCAACCCACAGCTTCCTTACAAAATGCACCATCAGCTCAG
The DNA here is from genome assembly GCA_964481695.1 of uncultured Hydromonas sp. Classification (GTDB taxonomy): domain Bacteria; phylum Pseudomonadota; class Gammaproteobacteria; order Burkholderiales; family Burkholderiaceae; genus CTSOIL-112. The sequence goes on from CAYZVI010000173.1 coordinate 2,414, forward strand.
ACTGATATCGTAAAAGCCGTAACCAATCATCAAGCAATCTTATTGGATGTGCGCACCGAGTCTGAATATGCGTCAGGTCACGTAGCACAAGCAGTGTTAATTCCTCATGACCAGATTGAGCAAAAAATAGCGGGCATTGCACCGAATAAAGAGCAAACCATCTATCTTTATTGCCGCTCTGGTCGGCGTTCGGGTATTGCAGCCGAAGTGCTCAAAAGTCTCGGCTATAAAAATGTAGTGGACTTAGGTGGATTAGGGCAATTGCAACAATACGGCTTGAGTGTACAACCGTAGGATCAATCTTTTTCACACTCTTGCACTAACCAAACACTTACCCCACCTGCAGGACAGTGAAATTCGCCCCAACCATTTTCATCTATGACCACTCGTTCTTCACGCTTACCCAGCACATCATAAAACTCCTGACCCGCATACGCCACACCCATTTCCATAGGTTTACTGTATGCCTCTTTATTGCTCAATAGAACCGCACAACCTGAGTGCTCGTTATCGCCTTCACGTACCCAGCCGATGCAATTAGCATCTTCAAAATAGTCTCGCTGTGCACCATATGCATGATTTTTACGAGTATTCAGCAATGCTTCAATACCATCCACTTTATTTAAAAATATCTCATAATCCTGACCATCTGATCCTTTGTCTGTATATTGAGCACCAAATAAATCAGGGTAGAAAACACATGGAAAACCATCTTGACGCAGTAAAATCAAGGCATATGCGATCGGTTTAAACCATGGCTCAACGGGAGCCTCCAGCGCCTGTAATGGCTGAGTATCGTGGTTATCTGTCACCGTAACAGCCAATTGAGGCTGAGCCAGCACTAAAGTATCATCAAAAATAGTTCGTAAGTCATAATGCTCGCCAGAAACAGAAGCTTCACGCAAATTATGGTGCAAAGAGGAGTCAAATAAACTCATACTGGCTGATGTAGCGTCAATATATGCTTGCAATAAATCCAGTCGACCCGGCGCCCAGTGATCTGCCCTCGTTTTAACGGACAGTTAAGCGGCTGATTTTAAGTTAGCCA
>CAYZVI010000174.1:0-3456 GCA_964481695.1 uncultured Hydromonas sp.
TGCCTACACTCAAAGCGTTGGCTGAGAAAGACGCGCAAACCACCATTTTGATCCGTGCGGATAAAAACATCCCCTACGCCAAAGTCGCGCAACTGCTGCTCGCCAGCCAAGGCGCCGGTTTGGAAAAAGTCAGTATTGACACGCAAGCAACTGGGCAATAAGGTTACGTACATGTTATATCGCACGATCATCACCCGAATGAGCCGCCTCAGTGCTGCTTTGGGGTTGATGAGTGTATTATTTTTTACGATATCCATCCCAGTCAGCGCACAGACAAACAATACCATCATCGTTACCGACGATACCGGTCAAGAATTACACTTTGAACATGCGCCGCAGCGCATCGTTTCGCTATCGCCCGGAATTACCGAAAACCTGTTTGCCATCGGTCTGGGTGAACACGTGGTCGGCGTGAGCAGCTACTCCGATTATCCTGAGCAGGCCAAAACGCTGCCTGTCATCAGCGACTACCAAAACATTGATCTGGAAGCCATCGCCAAACTCAAACCCGATGTGGTAATTGCATGGCATGGTGGACAATCTCCTGCGCAATTAACCGCGCTCAAACAACTGAACATTCCGATTTTTTACCAAAAAATCAATACATTGGCGGACATACCGCTGTCCTTGATGCGTTTATCACAAATGGCGGACAATCAAGCGCAGGCCGCACCGATCATTGCCCAAGCCTACGCGCACATTCCCCTACTGGCACAAGCACCACAACCTACACTCAAAGCGTTTTACCAAGTGTGGCAACGCCCGCTGATGACCATCAATGGAGATAGCTGGATTTCCGATGCACTGGCACGCTGCGGCGCAGTGAACCTGTTCGCCGAGCTACCCATCAGCGCACCGACCGTAAATCTCGAGAACGTACTCTCGCGCCAACCCGAATTGATTCTGAGTGCTACGACCAATGCACAAGCCGACCACAGCCTTGATTTTTGGCGTGATTGGCCACATATTCCTGCTGTGGCGCGCAATGCTCTGATTTATACCGAGGGCGACGCGATGAATCGCGCCACCCTACGCACATTGACCGCCACGCATCAATTGTGCGGACAAATCGCCCAAGTGCGCACTTCATTTCAAAGTAAATAATGATTACCGTAGCAACCTACAATATCCACAAAGCCCACTCGATGCGCGGCTGCCATCTAAACGAGCTCAAAAACGGCCTAAAGGAAATGGATGCGGATTTGATCTGTTTGCAAGAAGTGCAAGACCTTAATACCAAACGCAGCAGCGCCACGCTAAGCGAACATGGCGACTCGCAAGTTGCGGCATTACAGGCCAATCTATATCCACACATCGCCTACGGTGCCAATGCGATTTACGATCACGGACACCACGGCAATGCCATTTTGTCCAAATATCCGATCCAACAGTGGCGCAATATCGATGTATCTGATCACCGATTAGAACAACGCGGCATTCTGCACGCTACAGTAGATCACCCTCAACTCGGTGAAGTACATGTGATCAACTCACACTTTGGACTATTTAAAGTCAGTCGTGTACGACAAGCGCAAGCACTGATCTATCATGTCAGAGAATCCGTACCCAAACACGCACCACTAATCGTTGCGGGTGATTTCAACGACTGGAATCTGCATGTACATCGACTATTGACACGCGAATTGCTGTTACAAGATGCCATCGAAACCATACAGCGCAACGTACAATCAACAACGACAAGCGAACAGACTCGCTTACGTCGTCTGGCCAAAAACCTCACACACACCGCACTGGCGCCGACGCGTTTTAACCCGCAGCAGCAAGCCCTCGGACGCACCTTCCCCAGCATGATTCCGTGGTTCAAACTGGATCGACTGTATGTGCGCGGTTTTGACATCACCGATGCGCATGTCAAAATGGGACAGGCTTGGCGTAATCGTTCCGACCATGCGCCCATTCAAGCAACACTCAAACCAAGCACATATCAAGCCACTCGATAAATGGGTGCGATTTGAACAATAAAAAAACCACTTCATTTTGAAGTGGTTTTTTAAATGATTACTTGTGCTTATTGAGCAGCAGCCTGCTTGACCGGTGTTCCTTCACACAAAGCCGGGGTTGCTGTAGCACAAGATCCGCCGACAGACCAAATCACCGAAACGCCAGACGAAAAATCAGGAGTCATAATATAAGTAGCGCCGCTGCTGTTGGCATTACCATTATTGTCTTTTCCTGCAACAGAAAAAGCATTATCCTCACCCGTAGCTGTGATCACGCCATCGGCTACCGAAACACTTTTAACTTTACCCACAGCACCCGTCGCAGCAGGAATATCATTTGAGCCAGCAGAACAACCCGTTGCTGTTCCTTTGTCTATAATGCACTTTTCAACAGCCAATTTATATGCGGAAGTTGCATTGATCACTTCAGTGAACTTCGCTTTTTGCGAATAGTTTTGCAAACGTGGCACCGCAATAGTTGCCAAAATACCAATAACCGCAATTACCATTAACAGCTCTAACAGAGTAAAACCTGATTGAGCATTTTTGGCGGTATTATTTTTTATATACTTCGATTGATTCATGATGTTCAAATTGCCTTGATGTTATAAATTAAAAACCGAAACGGATTTTCTATCCGCTTTTTAAAAATCAGCTTGTTGCCAATTTTTATACCTTTGGATTATACGGACTTTTTCTCAAAAAGTACATCCCAAACCCCATGTCCTAAGCGATTTCCACGATTTTCGTATTTAGTTAATGGCCGCCCTTCTGGTCGAGGTATAAAACTTTGGGATTTATTGATATTTTTGAGTAGTTCTTCATCACTCAAAACAACTAACATTTGCTCCGCATAGTTTTCCCAGTCAGTCGCACAGTGTATATATCCACCTTTTTTCAAGCGCAAAGCCAATTCATGCACAAATGGCGGTTGAATCAAGCGCCGTTTGTGATGACGAGCTTTATGCCACGGATCGGGAAAGAAAACATGAACACCTGCTAACATATCGTGCGGAACCATATCGCGAATGATTTCCACTGCATCGTGCTGAATAATGCGCAGATTGGAGAGATTGTATTCTTGCACCCGCTTGAGCAAAGCGCCCACCCCAGCTGTAAACACTTCTACACCAATATAGTTGACATTCGGATTTTGCGCAGCAATTTTTGCCGTGGTTTCACCCATACCACAGCCGATTTCCAACACGATGGGATGATCGTTGCCAAAAATATCCGACCATTCCTGTGCGCTTTTCAAACGATTTTCATACACGATACCAAACTGCGGCATCAGCGTTTCGTATGCGCGTCGTTGCGCTTCGGAAAAATGACCTTTGCGACGGACAAAACTTTTGATGTGGCCATGCGCATGAGCTTCATCGTCCGCACGCTGCGCGTCTATATTTAAGGAGAAGTGATGTTCTTGATTCATAAGGATTGATGTGAATTAACAAACTGCACAAAAATGCCCCGATGGACTATCTCGGGGCATTGA
>CAYZVI010000175.1:0-3415 GCA_964481695.1 uncultured Hydromonas sp.
CACAACTTTAAGGCATGGCGCGAATTCCGTCAAGCCGAAAGTCATTTTTCTCAATAAAGACAAAGAGTTAGCGCATTTTTTCTGGAAATATTGAAAAAATTTTTCGTATTGAAAACAAGGGATTACAAAAGGTTGTAAAAGTAAGCATTTAAGAAACCTTGCCCTCAAGAAAATTTTTCGTTTTTTGCGACAGTCCCTCACTAAAATTTTTTCGTATCGTTCAGTCAAAAAACAGATGCCTATGGCATCACTGCTTGTTTTTTAAGCAAAAGCCCCGATTTGTTGGTCAGACATGCGAAGTTGGGTGCTACATCTAAATAGGAGTCACCCAAACTGATACAAGCAATTCACAAACCCGCTGCTAACCGGTAAAATGTAAGAATGAACAAAACCAAGAAAACTGACATCCAAATTGAAAAAACACCCACTCCGATGGATCTGACTGGGCAGTTTTTGATCGCCATGCCCACATTGCACGGCGACACATTTGATCGAACAGTGATCTACATCTGCGAACACAGCGCCAGCGGCGCACTGGGACTCATCGTTAACCGTACAGCCGATGTCAAGGTGTCGGAAATTCTGGATAAACTCGCTTCAGAAAATGATGGCATTCACTTTCAGCCCTCCAGTCGCTCAGAACAACCCGTTTTACTGGGCGGCCCTGTACAAATTGAACGCGGCTTCGTATTACACGCACCATTCCAGAAATATGCCTCCACCGTGCGCATCAGTGAGCGATTGGGCTTAACCAGTTCGCGCGACATTCTGGAGGACTGGGCGCAGGGGCAAGGCCCCGAGCACATGCTCTTGGCGCTCGGCTACGCCGGCTGGAGCGCGGGTCAATTGGAAGAAGAGCTGGCCAACAATGCGTGGTTGACCGTACCCGCTGATGAGCACGTGCTGTTTGAAACCCTACCGAGTGAAAAGTACGCCCAAGCCATGCGCTTACTGGGCATTACCGAAACCATGATCAGCGGCACGGCTGGGCACGCGTAATGAACAACGCCTGCACCATACTCGGCATTGATTACGGCCTCAAGCGGGTTGGTATTGCCGTGGGTAACACGCTCACCCAGCACGCCGAGCCGCTGGAAATCATTGCCCAAAACGGTGACGTCAACACCGTCATTAGCCGTATCCAACGACTCATTCGCGACTGGCAGGCCGACGCATTGGTATTGGGCATGCCTCGTCAGCCCGACGGTACTGCACACACGATGACGCAAGTGTGTACTGACTTTCACGCACAACTAAGCGCCGCCATCCAGCTGCCGATTCACTTGATTGACGAGCGTTATTCTTCCGCCGTTTTACCCAACCGCGCCCGCACCAACGCGCGTGGACAGACCCGCGCCATCACACAGGATGACCGAGCGGCCGCGGTGATTTTGCAGCAATATTTAGATCAAGGCGCGGCATTGTTCTGAATTTTCCCCTCAAGCGCTATATAAAATCTCTCCCCAACCTACAGCACATCAGTTAGAATATTGGGCAGACTACTTCATACGGTGTTTGCCATGGCTCATCTGCCCTATTTCGACGTCCCCAAATCCCACATTCCCGACGCCGAGCATTTATACGTTCAATTGCTGGGACAATTGCGTGATTTGTTCGCCCGTTCCGAGCAGCAACCCGCGCTGGTCGGCATACATCGCGGCGGCGCATGGTTGGCACAGCGCTTGCATCACGACTTGGGATTGAGCGAGCCTTTTGGCACGCTGGACATCTCGTTCTACCGCGACGACTACGCGACCAAAGGCATCAGTGCCAATATCAAAACCACTGACTTACCGTTTGACATCGAAAATCGCACTGTAGTTTTGTGCGATGACATCCTAAACAGCGGCCGTAGCGTACGCGGCGCACTCAACGAATTATTTGAATTTGGCCGACCGGCTCAAGTTTTGCTTGCTGTACTGTACGATCGAGGTGGTCGTCAACTGCCGATCGCGGCTCAAATCACGGGTGGCGCGGGTGAATTCGACCCTGCCTACAAATTGGTTTTGGAGCGCGACAGCGCCAATCGATTCTGCTTTCGCATCCCACGTCGGATGGAAAAAACTGACCTTCCCAAGGAGCCTCTATGACCGCTCAAACCCCATCCAGCCCACGCCCCGTACCGTGGGCTGATTTACGCAACGCGCGTAATCCGCAATTAACCGCTGACGGACAACTACAACACCTGCTCAGCCTTGAAGGGCTGTCACGCGATATGCTCACGCAGGTTCTCGATACAGCGGAGTCCTTCCTTTCGCTGAATGATCGCGATGTTAAAAAAGTGCCACTGCTGCGCGGCAAGTCGGTGTTCAACATCTTTTTCGAGAACTCGACCCGCACACGGACGACTTTTGAAATCGCTGCCAAACGTCTATCGGCAGACGTGGTCAACCTCAACATTGAAGCCTCATCCACCAGCAAAGGCGAAACGCTGCTCGACACCATGGACAACCTCGCGGCGATGCACGCCGATATGTTCGTCGTGCGTCACAACCAAAGCGGCGCGCCCTACCTCATGGCCGAGCACCTGAATAAACTGGGGCGCAAAGACATCCACATCATCAACGCCGGCGATGGTCGCCACTCGCACCCGACGCAGGGGCTACTGGATATGTACACCATCCGCCACTACAAAAAAGACTTCACGCAACTGCGCGTGGCGATTGTCGGTGACATTCTGCATTCTCGTGTCGCACGTTCAAACATCCACGCCCTGACCACACTCGGCGTACCTGAGGTGCGCGTCATCGGCCCACAAACCTTGCTACCAAGCGGCCTGCGTGAAATGGGCGCACACGTCTATCACGACATGAACGAAGGCATCAAGGATGTCGATGTGGTTATCATGCTGCGTCTGCAACGCGAACGCATGGCTGGCGCACTACTGCCATCGGAAGCGGAATACTTCAAACACTATGGCTTGTCGCAAGACAAACTCAAACTCGCCCAGCCCGACTGCATCGTCATGCATCCAGGCCCGATCAATCGCGGTGTAGAAATCGCCTCGGATGTCGCCGACGGCCCCCAAGCGGTGATTCTGCCGCAGGTGAGCTTTGGTATCGCCATCCGTATGGCGGTTATGGCGATTTTGGCAGGAGGAAAATCATGAGTCACGCAAACACCACACTGATCATTCAAAACGCACGCTTGGTTCATACCACAGGCTCCACTCATGTAGATGACAGCGTATCCACGCTCTACATTCAAAATGGTCAGATCACCGGTATCAACCAAAAGCCCGCCGATTTTCCAGCCGACACACAGCACATTGACGCGAACAATCAACTCATCAGTTTCGCACTGGCAGACCTTGCCGTGCATCTGAGCGAAAAAGGGGGTAATCGCATTGACGTTATGGAATCAACGCTAAAAGCAGCACTGCATGGCGGCGTAGCGCATGTCGTGTGTTTGCCCG
>CAYZVI010000176.1:0-3399 GCA_964481695.1 uncultured Hydromonas sp.
ATGGCGCGCGCCGACACCGCCATGAAAAATTCCGCCCTGCGACAAATGGCGGTGCTCATCGAGCAGCAAGCCGACGCGCTGCAAGCGGCAAATGGCAAAGACCTCGAACAAGCGCGTGCCAAAGGTTTGGACAGCGCATTCATCGATCGCCTCACCTTGTCCGACAAAGCTATCAAAACCATGATCGACGGTTTGCGCCAAATCGCCGAACTGTCTGATCCAATTGGACAAATGAGCGGTTTCAAAACCCTGCCTTCCGGCATCACCGTCGGCCAAATGCGCGTACCGCTGGGCGTGATTGGCATTATTTACGAATCACGGCCAAACGTCACCATCGATGCGGCCGCGCTGTGCATCAAATCCGGCAATGCCACGATACTGCGCGGCGGCTCCGAAGCGCTACACTCGAATCAAGCCTTGGCAAAAATTGTCCAAGCAGGCTTGGCGCACGCCGGTTTACCCGAATCCGCGGTGCAAGTGGTCAACACGCCGGACCGCGCCGCCGTCGGCGAACTCATCACCATGACCGAATATGTGGACGTGATCGTACCGCGTGGCGGCAAATCATTGATCGAACGCCTGATGCGCGACGCGCGCGTACCGATGATTAAGCATTTGGACGGCATTTGTCACACCTATATTGATATTGCCGCCGACATCAACAAAGCGATCAAAATCTGTGACAACGCAAAAACCCAGCGCTATGCGCCATGCAATACGATGGAATCATTATTGGTACACGCCGATATCGCCCCAAAAGTATTGCCCGAACTGTGCCAGATTTACCAAGCAAAAGGCGTAGAACTTCGTGTCGATACAGCGACCCGCCAAACGCTGGAAAACGCCGGTTTGAGCAACTTAGTCAGCACGACTGAAGAAGACTGGTCAACCGAATACCTCGCTCCGATCTTATCTATCAAGACCGTGAGTGACGTGAATGCCGCCATTGAGCACATCAACCATTACGGTTCTGCGCATACCGATGCGATCATCACCGAAAACCTCACCACCGCACAGCAGTTTTTGCGCGAGGTTGACTCATCCTCGGTCATGGTGAACGCCTCCACCCGATTTGCCGATGGTTTCGAATACGGTTTAGGTGCGGAAATCGGTATTTCCAATGACAAATTGCACGCTCGCGGCCCAGTTGGTTTGGAAGGATTAACCAGCCTGAAATACATCGTCTATGGCGATAAGAGCGGCAGCATCCGTATATAAGAACTGAATGCGACAATCGCCTTTTTATATCACTCGTCGTACGGTATTGTTAAGCTCCCTACTGTTGTTAGGTTGCCAACTACCGCCCGCGAATGCCCCCAAACCACTCGCACCGCTGGATCAACTGCGCTTGGAGTGGGCAGATATTTATGCTGAGCGTGAAAAAGGATTAATGAACCGCTCCCATTTGGGCGAAAACGCCGGCATGATGTTTGTGTTTGAAACGCCGAAAACGTATTGCTTTTGGATGAAAAATACCTTGATTCCCTTATCCGTCGGCTTCATCGATGCGCAAGGCCGACTGGTACAAATCAACCATATGCAACCACGCAGCTTAGAGCACCATTGCGCGAAACAGCCGATTTTATACGCCTTAGAGGTCAATCAAGGGTGGTTTGAGCGCAACAATGTGCGCGTTCAAACGCGGGTACTTGAGCCGCAAAAATAATCTATACGCATGGTTTTGCCACAAAAATAATCCATACGCATGGTTTTTACACAATTATGTTTAACCCCACATCACAAATTTTGCCAATCGTTGCCACCCAGTGCTTTGTACAGTAAAACGCCATCCGACCACTGCCGTCGTATGGCATCTATTCGCTGATTATCTATTTGTAACCAATTGCGTTGCGCATCCAGAACCGGCAGCTCGTCAATCAAACCACCGCGAAACTGTGCCTGAGCCATGTGATGCAGTTTTGCCGCTTGTTTGGATTTATCGGTTAAATCCTTGACTTGTTGCGCGTCGGATTGATATTGGCTGAGTAATGAATCAACCTCATGCCACGCGGTGAGTACAGTTTTTTGATAATTGACTGCGGCTTCTTGCTGTTGTAATTCACGCAAGGTCACGATACTGCGCCGTCGCCCCATATCAAATATCGGTAACGAAATACTCGGGCCAATACTCCATTGAAAGCTGGTAACGTCAAAGAACGTACCGGCATTAAGGCTGCTCCAGCCTGCATTTGCGCCCAGTTGCACACGCGGGTAGAGGTCGGCCACCGCCACGCCGGTATTGGCAACTGCCATTTGGAACTGCGCTTGGGCTTGAATAATATCAGGGCGACGCTGCGTCAACTGCGATGGCAATCCCAATTGCAAAGATGGCAATGTGTGATTGAGCAATAACACTTTTGGCTGAAGTAACGCTTCATTCATCGAACCGGGCAAACCTCCAACCATCAATGTAATTTGATTCATCAGCACAGTTTGCCGTGCCAGTAATTGACTGTGTTGTTGTTGCAACTCATCAACCACGGTCTGCGCTTGGGTTGGCTCGCGCGCATCAAGCAAACCACCGTTAAATTTAGCGGCCAACAGATGCTGACTGGTTTTTGCCGCATCCAGTTGCTGATTCAGTACAGCCAACTGCTGTTGCAACGCACGCAACTCGATGTACTGCCGCATCAACTCCGCTTGCAGGCTGATTTGTACTTGACTCAAGAGCGCCTGCGCCGCCCGTTCATTGGCATTCGCCGCTTCAATGCTGTGGCGAACACGTCCCCACAAATCAATTTCCCAGCCGACATCCAAGCCACCTTGGTACGCTGTGAATGGCTCGCCCAATATTTTCAACACCTTATCTTTTGCCGCACCCGACAAACCCATCGCGTCAATCGTGCGCGTATTCGGCCCGTTTTCACTCACGGCTTGGCGATTCACACCGCCATTTAGATTTACGTTTGGCCCCGTTTGAGCCTGAGCACTGCCTGTTTGCGCGCGTGCCTGCGCCCAGCGCAAGGTGGCGGTTTGTAAATCGAAATTCTGTGCATTCAATTGCGTCAATAGCTCGTGCAACACCGGATCTTGAAAGCCATCGGCAAAGCGCAATGCCAGCGTCTCACTGCTTTGCCGCCATTGCGGGTTGGCCAAAGTTTGATCGCCGCCGTGCCAGCTTTGCCAATTATCGGGCGTTTCAGTGTGTAATGGCGTGTATTTGGGACCGACTGCACAGCCGCCCAATGCGAGCACGCAGAGGATCGTCCCGATATATTTTTTATGTTGATCGATCAATTTCATGTTTATCCTTTTAAACCAGACGGTTGCGAAATAGCCAAGCCGCACAAGGCAAAGTTATCGCCGCAACCAACAACATTGGTACCAAATCCGGCGCGACCAAAGCAAACGATGCACCTTCCAAATAAACCCGCCGAACAAAATCCATCGCAAAGCGCA
>CAYZVI010000177.1:0-3391 GCA_964481695.1 uncultured Hydromonas sp.
TTGACACCTCTTTTTTACGTTAATAGGTGTCCGTCAAATCGAGGGCAGATCACAGTACTCACCCACAGCAAATATATTTTTCCCAGTATTGCTGCGTAACATCTGCAACCATTCTTTATAGAATTCAGGCGACTGATGCTTAACCGCATCCAGGCGCACCCCTTGAAACCCGACCTGATCATAGTACCATTGAGCCCAATAATTAAGCTCCTCCCGAACATGAACATTGCGATGCTCAATGTCGTTATACATCAGAAAGTCATAATTACCCAGCTCATCACCGATGACTTCTTCCCAACCATCGCCATGGTCAGTAATGATTTGATAAACAAAGTTACCTTCCTCACCTTCCGCGTAGTCCACCCCTGAAAAGCAAGTGAAATCCCATTGAAAATCAGAGTACTGATTGCCACGACCTGGGAAAATAAACTTAGTATAGGATTGAATCGGATAGGGGTCGGACAATATATATTCGCGATTATTCGGGTCGACTTTAAGCACATGAAAGGTTTCCAGCACATCGCCACCGGCTTTGTGATTGAGCACAATGTCTACGATGGCACCAATTCCATGATCGCTCAACTGCTTGATCGCATTCTGATACTGAGCTTTAGTGCCATATTTGGTTGAGATGCTGCCTTTTTGGTCAAATTCGCCCAGATCAAATAAATCATAGGGATCATAACCAACTGAGTTTTCGCCAGAGTTCCCTTTATAAGCAGGAGGCAGCCAAGCTATCGTGATACCCAACTGAGCCAAATACCCTGCCTTCTCGGCGACATCTTTCCACAGAAACCCATCGCCCGGTGTGTACCAATGAAAGTACTGAATCATTGTGCCATTCATACTGCTTCCTTTCAAAAATACTCTTTACAGGCGAAATATGTTTAAACCACAATGGGTTCCGGCTCAATCAGTACGCCAAATTTATGCTGAACATCCGCTGCAATTTCCTGAGCCAATTGCATTAACTGCATACCCGAACCGCCACCATGATGCACCAGCACCAAGGCTTGCTTTTCGTACACGCCCACATGACCATCCGCCGAGCAAAACCCTTTCCAACCGGCCTGCTCAATGAGCCAGCCTGCGGCTAGCTTCACACCACCATCCGCCATCGGATAGCACGGCAATTTTTCATATTGAGTTTTAAGCACATCTGCTTGCTTGGCCGATACCACAGGATTTTTGAAAAAACTACCCGCATTGCCTAAAATATTCGGATCAGGCAGCTTACTCTGACGAATCGCAATCACCGCCTGCGTTACGTCATACGGGGTCACAGCTGTACCCTGCGTGCGCTCTGCCACTCGCTGTGCGACATCGCCATAGCCCAAAATTGCCTGCCAATCACTCAAATTGTGACGCAGTTTAAAGCATACCGATGCGATCAAATAACGCGCTTGCCCTGCGTGTAAGGCATGCTTAAAAATACTGTCGCGGTAAGCAAATGCACAATCCTGCGCAGAAATCTGCTGCATCTGACCGGTGGCAAAATCCAGCATATTCACATACGCAATCGCCTGCCCCGCTTCCATACCGTAAGCACCGATATTCTGCACCGGCGATGCACCCACCGTACCCGGAATCAAGGCGAGATTTTCAATGCCTGCCCAGCCCTGAGTCACCGTATGCATCACCCAGTCGTGCCAAGACTCACCTGCTTGCACTTCACACCACACATACTGCTCATCACGCTGAATTTCACGTATGCCTTTAGTCTGCAAGTGTAATACCAGTGCATGAATATTCTGTGTCAATACCAAATTACTACCGCCACCGAGTATAAAACGCGGTTGAGTGCGTACATCTGTTTGCTCCGGCGCGCGCCACCAGCTAAGGAATGCATGCCAATCGTCAATGCGCACATATTTGCTGGCCTTGACCGAAAAACCCATGGTGTTATGCGCTGTTAAATCCACATCGTTCTCAATGCGCACTGCTATATTCTGATCATCTTTATGATCATTTAATAAATGCCCGTTTATCATTATTCTCAATCGATTCCATCGAACTTATCAGCCCGCATTATAAGGCTATCAGGTATAATTTGAAGATTATTTCCAAGTCCCTGATGGACGTTCCGCACGATTAGGAGAAGCCATGCCCTCATTTGACACCGTACTCAAAGCCGATGCTGTTGAGCTACGCAACGCAGTCGACCAAACGAATAAAGAAATCACTGGACGTTTTGACTTCAAAGGCTCAGACGCACGCGTCGAACAAAAAGAATTTGAGCTGACCGCATTCGCCGACTCTGAATTCCAACTCGGTCAAGTCCTCGACATCCTGCGCAACAAATGCGCCAAACGTAGCGTCGACGTGCGCTTCTTGGTCGAAGAAGACGTGCAAAAAGTCGGCGGCGATAAAGTCAAACAAGTGATCAAAGTCAAAAATGGTGTCGCCTCTGACGACTCGAAAAAAATTGTCAAAATGATCAAAGACTCTAAAATCAAGGTTCAAGCCTCTATTCAGGGCGATGCTGTCCGTGTCTCCGGCGCGAAACGCGATGACCTGCAAACGGTCATGGCTCTGCTGCGCAAGGATATGAGCGAACTGCCATTGACCTTTGATAACTTCCGCGATTAAATCGGCATATCCATGAGCGATCGCCTCAATCAAATCATTACCCGCAATGGCGATGATGGCACATCGGCGCTTGCCGACGGTACGCGCCTGCCCAAATCTCACCCACGTTTCATGGCTTTGGGCGATGTGGATGAGCTCAACTCAAACATCGGCGTACTACGTCAATCACTCACCAGTCCCTTGGAGCAAGCTTTAGATACGCTGCTCAGTAAAATCCAACACCACCTGTTTGAAATCGGCTCTGAGTTGGCTGTCCCCGGCATGAGTTTTCTACGTGCCGACGCATTGAGCCACATTGAATGCTGGTCAGAGAACGCCAACGCGCAGTTGCCGCCGCTCAAAGAATTCATCCTGCCATCCGGCACGCGTGCCGCAACACAAGCACACGTCTGCCGCAGCGTCGCGCGCCGCGCCGAGCGCAGTCTGGTCGCGCTCAATCAAACCGAACCACTCAGTGAATCCAGCCTGAAATATCTCAATCGCTGCTCCGACCTATTTTTCATCATGGCGCGTCTGTTCAATCAAAGTGCACAGGTTGAGGAAACATATTGGCGTGGGATTCAATAATTTTTTGATCAAAACATGTAAAAAAGCCCGTGAAATCACGGGCTTTTTTCTCATCGAGCTATACTCGATTAGTCTTTTTTCACTTCTTTAAAATCAGCGTCTACAACATCAGCTGGCTGTGGTTTACCGTCATCGGCTGCCGCACCACCCGCTTGTTCCGCTTGCGCTTTAGCTTGCATGTCCGCGTAGATGGCTTCGCCGAGCTTTTGTGACACTTTGGCCAATTCTTCGGTTT
>CAYZVI010000178.1:0-3364 GCA_964481695.1 uncultured Hydromonas sp.
TCATTCTTAAATTACTTCGTGAGCAACCTTTGTAATATTCTGCTTCCTAAGACCCATAAAAAATTGTGAAAAACCATGTTTGCATGGCGATGAGTGACGGAGTCGTGTTACAATTCGCGTCGGCGGGTCCCTTCGCATTGGGGGATGGTGAACCGGGTCAGGTCCGGAAGGAAGCAGCCCCAGCTATTTTACTCAAGTGCCGAAGTCAGGCTCGCCACCTCAGATACCCAAATGGGCGATGGAATTGTGTCCATCGCCTATTTTATTTCAAAGATAGATGGAACAGAGCATGAGTTCACAAGTCCTTGCGCGCAAATGGCGTCCCAAAACGTTTGCTGAACTGGTCGGGCAAGACCACGTGGTCAAAGCTTTGTCGCATGCGCTCGACGCACAGCGGCTGCACCATGCTTATCTGTTTACCGGCACGCGCGGCGTGGGTAAAACCACCATTGCGCGGATTTTGGCAAAATCCTTGAACTGTGAACAGGGCGTATCCGCCACGCCATGCGGCGTGTGTGCGACCTGTCAGGAAATCGATGCAGGACGCTTTGTGGATTTGCTCGAAATCGACGCGGCGAGCAATACCGGTGTGGACGATATGCGCCAACTAATCGAAAACGCCGAATACATGCCAACCGCAGGGCGCTACAAAGTCTATCTCATCGACGAGGTACACATGCTCTCGAAAAATGCGTTCAACGCGCTGCTGAAAACGCTGGAGGAGCCACCGGCGCATGTGCTGTTCATTTTAGCGACCACCGATCCGCAAAAAGTCTTGCCAACCGTGCTGTCGCGCTGTTTGCAATTTAACCTCAAGCAAATGCCGCCGGCGGACATCGTCGCACATTTGCAAAAAATCCTGACCAATGAAAACGTCGCGTTTGACGAAGAAGCGTTGCATCTGATCGCCAAAGGCGCACGCGGCAGTATGCGCGATGCGCTGTCGCTGACCGATCAGGCGATTGCATACAGTGCGTCGAACGTCAGTGCGAACGCGGTCAAAGACATGCTCGGCGCGACCGATGCGGCGCAGATCGAAGCGATTTTGCGCGCGCTGATCGCCCGCGATGGCGCGGCATTGGTGCAGGTCGCCGAGCAAATGGCGGCCGGTTCCAATTCTTTTTACGACGCGACCATCGAGCTGGCGCAGGTTTTGTACCGCATCAGCTTGGCTCAGATCGTGCCGGACGCATTGCCGGACGATTGGCAATTGAGCAAAACGGTGCGTGAGCTTGCGCCGCAAATGGGTGCGGACGAGGTACAGTTGTATTACAGCATCGTTACGCAGGCGCGTGAACAACTGCACCTTGCCCCCGATCCGCAAGCGGGCTTTACCATGATGTTGCTGCGTTTGCTGGCGTTTGCACCGGAGCAATTTCAGGCTGATGCTGTAAAAAAGTAGTCAGCGCAACTTCAACATCGGCGGTATCAGCGCCTCCATCTCGTCCCGCTGTACTGATACAAAAGCCTGAAGTTGCGCGAACGCAATCCCCACCGATGTCTGCTCCGCCTGATGCAATATCTCTGGCGCACCCAGAGGCAAAAGTTCATACACCTCTCACTGAAAACGCTGTTGAAAAACCACCTAACGTTGCTCAGGCCAGTCATTCGATCAACTTGAGCGGCTCAACCGATTTGGCGGTTTTGGCCGAGCAGTGGCGAACTATCGTTGATGAACTGGGGCTTAAAGCCTACGCACGTCAATTGCCGTATCAAAGCGAACTGGTTGAGTTGAATGAAACCCATTTGGTGCTGCGCTGTGAAAAGGCCAGTTTGGCTACCGATGAAAATGCGCTCAAAGTGCTGCGACAAAATTTAGCCGACTATTTCGCCGCGCGTCATCAAGCCGCGCCGAAGCTACAGGTACATATTGCCGAAATGGGGCAAGTACGTTTTAGCCCACAGAAAATGACGTTACAGCAGCGTGAAGACACTCTGGCGCAGGCTAAGGCGGCGTTGACTAATCACCCAATGATTAACCGAATTGTGAATGAATTTGATGGTATGATTTTGCCCAATTCCATCACTCCAGAATAATGATTGAATCATTGAATTATTGAACTAAAAGGAACGACTATGATGAAAAATCAATTGGCCGGCTTGATGAAGCAGGCGCAAAAAATGCAAGATGACATGAAAAAGGCGCAGGATGAATTGGCCAATATCGAAGTGGAAGGCCAATCGGGTGCGGGCTTGGTTAAAATCACCATGACCTGCAAACACGACGTGAAACGAGTGCAAATTGATCCGTCACTGTTGGCGGATGACAAAGACATGCTGGAGGATTTGGTCGCGGCTGCGATGAACGATGCGGTGCGACGTGTTGAAGAGGCGAGTAATGCGCATTTGGGCAAAATTACCCAAGGCATGAATCTGCCGGCTGGAATGAAGTTTCCGTTTTAAACATACTGGCTTAACGAATACAATTAGGGGGTACTGTGAAATCAAAAGTAGCGTCTGCATTTTTAGGTAAAGTTTTTTATCTTTGAGCTTGCTCACGGCGAGTTGGGCAGCAAGTGCCCAAGCCGCGTATGAGTATCCCAATACCACCCAAATTGTACGAGAAGTGTTCTCAGTGGTTTCGCGTGTTAACTACTTAGAGGATCCAAAGGATATGTCCATGGGGCCGGTGGGTTACCCATGTATAGATTCGATATTGTTCGCTCCAGAGATGATTAATGCTATGTTTAAAAAATCACCGGTAGAGCAAATTCAGAGTGATGAAGCATTATTTGGCTCGCCTAAGGCGCAAGAGGCATTTGCATTATTCAAGCGCCAAACGGCTCCAATGTTTAAAGAGCGTAATGCCAAAAAAGCAAATCGTGTGGGAAAAGATGCATTTGAAAAATTTGGTATGTCCGTGGGTGAAAAGCCGTTTGTGCATATGATGCAATATATGCAAAATGTTCAAGGTGTTATTAACCAACCCGAAATGCAAACGCATTTTGAAAAGTCACTCAGCCAGCCTGTGTGCGCTCCGTTTGTTGAGTATTTACAGAAAAACTCAAAGTAATCCCAATAAGTTACCCATCATTGGCGAACGGGAATTGGCTGTTCATTCAGTTAATTAATCGATAACATTTATTTGACTTAGGGTTTGTCTATGTTTGCTCAAGACGCACGGTTGACTAAAAACTCTTATTACACCGCGACGTCGCAGGCTTTATCGCAGCAGCCGACGCTGCAGGGCAAAGTGCAGGCCGATGTCTGCGTGATTGGCGCGGGTTTGGCGGGCTTGTCGGCGGCGCTCGAGCTGGCGAATGCGGGCTATAGCGTGGTGGTATTGGAAGCCAAACGCATTGCGTGGGGCGCATCGGGGCGCAATGGTGGTCAAGCGATTGCGGGTTATGCCTGTGGTGAAGAG
>CAYZVI010000179.1:0-3352 GCA_964481695.1 uncultured Hydromonas sp.
GGCGGATGGGTGTTGTTCACCGTCAAAATCTGTTGCCAATCGTTCGGATACTGCGCTTTGAGCGTGTCAATCCACCATTGCGGATGGTTGTAGCGTGCGACTTCATCGGTTTGTACCAGTGCAACCCACGCGTCGCGCTCGCGTAGGAAGCGGCGCAAAATCGCGTTCACCATGCCTTTGGCGTGGGGTTTGTTGTTGTCAATCGCGTGTACGGTTTCGTTCACCAGCGTGAATTCGTTTTCCTCTTGTAATAACAGTTGCGTGAGCGCAACGCACAGCACGGCCTGAATCCACTCGGCAGGTGGATTGCTGATGTATTGGTTCAGCCAAAAACGCGTCGTGCCCCAGTGGCGCAGTGCGTCAAAAATTAAGCGTTGCACGTTTGGGCGCGCTTGCCCGTCCATCGGTACTTGGGCGAGGAGTTGTTGCAGCGAGTAACCTTGATTCACCGCGACCAATAAATACGCGGCCAGCGAAATTTGATAGGCCAACCCACTCGGCGGTAGGCGATAGACATGAATTTTGCTAATGTCCATGCGCTCGGGTGTGGTTTCTATCTCGACTACGGGGGCGTTGATGCGGTGGGTCGGTTTGCGATGTGATGTATCGCTACGATTGCTCGTGCGGTTGCTTGGGCGAGCATCGCTGCGGTTGCTGGATTTGTGTGCATCAGATTTGTGTGCGTCCGGCTTTCGTCCGTCAGGTTTGCGTGGCGTAGCGGATGCGGTGCGCGTTTTGGCCGGAGCTTTGGCGGATGTTTGGGTGTTTGATTTGGAGCCGAAACTTGTACCCGATTTTGCCCCCGATTGAGCGCGAGGGTTGGTTTTTTTACCCGTTGTTTTGGGCGTGGCTGCTTTTGCAGCGGGTTTGGCTTTTAAGCTCAGCGTAAGGCGTTTGGTCTCTGTCATGGGGGCCTAGTCGGTTGGCAAGGTATTGGAAAGCATCATTATATCGGATAAGTGCTGAGGATAAGCGATGTCTTCATTCCGAGAGGACAGGCTTTCGGCTAAAATGCGCGCATGAATACGAAAAATGCCTCCCATACCCCGACTTTTTTCTGGCACGACTATGAAACTTTCGGTTTGTCGCCTGCCAAAGACCGCCCCGCGCAGTTCGCGGGTGTGCGCACCGATTTGGATTTGAACGAAATCGGCGAGCCGCTGATGCTGTATTGCCAATTGCCCACGGATTATCTACCCTCGCCTGAATCAACGCTGATTACCGGCATCACGCCGCAGTTATGCAATGAGCGCGGCGTGGCCGAGCCTCAGTTTGCGCAGGCGATTTTGCGCGAATTATCCGCGCCGGAGACCATCGGTGTGGGCTATAACACGATTCGTTTTGACGATGAGGTGACGCGCTTTATGCTCTGGCGCAATTTGTTCCCACCGTACAAACGTGAGTTTGAGAACGGTTGCAGCCGTTGGGATTTGATCGACGTGGTGCGCTGCGCGTATGCCTTGCGCCCCGATGGGATTGTCTGGCCGACTGATGCGCAAACAGGCAAAGTTAGTATGCGTTTGGAGCATTTAACGGCGGCTAATGGCCTCGCGCATGAGGCGGCGCACGATGCCCTCTCGGACGTGCGTGCGACGATTGCGTTTGCGCGATTGCTGAAAAAAACGCAGCCGAGGTTGTTTGAATTCGCCTTGAAAATGCGTCATAAAAAAGCGGTTCAGGAGGAAATCGGCTGGCCGTTTGACACGAAAAAATCACCAAAACCGTTTTTGCATATTTCGGGCATGTTTGGCGCGGAGCGACGCTATCTTGCGGTGGTGTATCCGCTCGCGCCGCATCCGACCAATAAAAATGAGTTGATTGTCTGGGATTTGGCCGCCGATCCGGCGCAATTGGTCGGTTTAAGCGTGGCGCAGATTCGTGAGCGTATGTTCACTGCGGCGACCGAGTTGGCCGAGCGCAGCATGACGCGTTTGCCAATTAAAACCATCCATATTAATAAATCGCCGATCGTGATTGCGCAGTTAAAAACATTGAATGATGCTCAATCCGCCGCTTGTGGTGTGAATTGGGATGAGGTGGAGTTGCACGAATCGAACGCGATACGGCATTTTGCTGCCCTGGAAAAAATCGACTGGGCGGCGGTATTTGAGCGTGAATACGATGATAGCGGACGCAGCGCCGATGAAATGCTCTACGGTGGTAGCTTTGTGCCCGATACCGATTATCGCGTGGCGGAGCGCGCGCTGGATGCGGATCGCCGACCACGATACATGCAACCCAATGGCGAACAGCCTAATTTCAAGGATGAACGTTTGCAGGAGCTGTGGTGGTTGTACCGTGCGCGACACTTTCCGCAGAGTTTGAGCGCGAGTGAGCGCGAACGTTGGCACGACTGGCTTGCGCAACGTTTGCTCGGCGATGGGCAGATGGATGTGTGGCTGGCGCAGTTGAACGAATTGGGACAGCAATACAGCGATCAGCCGGAGAAAATCGCACTGCTGCAAGCGGTGTATGAATACGGTCAATCTTTGGCCGATGCGTTGAATGATGACGAATCAATGTGAATAAAGTGAATTAACGGGAGGTCATATGGCAACGTTTGAACGGGCGGTATTGCAGGCCGAGCGACAGTTGGAGCAGGCCGATTTGTACTTCGGTCACGGCATGGGCAACGCCTATGATGAGGCGGTGTACGCGGCGCAGTTTTGCGCCAGTCTTCCAATTGAGGCCGAGCCGGATTGGCACGCGGAATACCCGATGGATGCGCAAACGCGTTTAAACAGCCTGATTGATACGCGCTGCCAGAGCAAAGTACCGCTGGCTTATCTGACGCATGAGGCGTATTTGTACGGCTACAAATTCTATGTGGATGAGCGCGTGATTGTACCGCGCAGCTTCATCGCCGAGGTGATTTTGGACGAGTTTGTGCCGTGGGTCGATCCTGTCGAAGTGACCGATATTTTGGAGCTGTGCACTGGCTCTGGCTGTCTGGCGATTATGGCGGCGGATGTATTCGCCGAAGCGCAGGTCGATGCGGTGGACATTTCAGCCGATGCGCTGGCGGTGGCGCAGCACAATGTCGCGCAGTACAAAATGACAGATCGCGTGCAATTGATCGAATCGGATTTGTACCAAGCCATTCCGACGGGCAAACAATACGACATCATTTTCTCCAATCCGCCGTATGTGAACAGCAAAAGCATGGCGGCACTGCCGGACGAATACCGCGCCGAACCGCAGATCGCGCTGGCCGGCGGTGAGGATGGTATGGATTTGGTGCGCACGATTGTGGCGCAGGCGAAAAACCATCTCAAGCCCAACGGTATTTTGGTAGTCGAAATCGGTAATGAATACGACTACGCCATGCGTGCGTTTGCCCATCTGCCGTTGA
>CAYZVI010000180.1:0-3345 GCA_964481695.1 uncultured Hydromonas sp.
AGGCCAATACCACGTCGTCGGGTGTAATCATGCCCAGATCGCCGTGGCTCGCTTCAGCCGGATGCACGAAAAATGCTGGTGTGCCGGTGGAGGCTAATGTAGCGGCGATCTTACGTCCGACGTGCCCCGATTTGCCCATACCGGAGACCACCACACGACCTTTACAGTTCAAAATCAGGTCGATGGCTTTAATGAAGTTTTCGTCCAAATGCGCGGACTGATCGATGAGCGCGGTGGCTTCGATGTGCAGTACGTCGCGTGCGGCATCTAATATCTCGTTTGGCTGCATATTCTCGTTCAAAAAGGGGTGTAATTTTGTTATTATCAAAGCTGAAGTATAACGGTTTTAGTCCACGCTCACAACGCGCAAGCCTTTGATTCTTCGGAGTTGCGTTGGTATTGCGGTGTTTTCATTGTTCGGAGTTTCATGCAAGGTTTATCCCTCATTGTTCTGTTTTTATCCATCGTCGTTGTGGCGGTGGTGTTGTTTCGTCTACTGCATCTGCCACCGATTCTGGGTTATTTGACCGTGGGCGTGTTAATCGGCCCGCATGCTTGGGGCGTTTTGCCTGATCCTGAATCAGTGCGTCATTTTGCTGAACTGGGCATTGTATTTTTAATGTTCACCATCGGTCTGGAGTTTTCGTTACCGAAGTTAAAGGCGATGCGCAAATTGGTGTTTGGTTTGGGTACGGCGCAGGTATTGGGAACGATGCTGGTGTGTGCGTTGGCTGGTCTGCTGATTAATTACGCTTTACCGGAGCATTGGGATATGTCTGTTTCCAGTTGGTTTGCGCTGGGTGGTGTTTTGGCCATGTCGTCCACTGCGATTGTCATGAAGTTGCTCACAGAGCGCTTGGAATTGGATACGGCGCATGGGCGCAATATTTTTGGTGTGCTTCTGTTTCAGGATTTGGCGGTGGTGCCGCTATTGATTTTGATTCCCGCGTTAGCTCAGCCAAGTGGTGCGGTGTATGGTCAAGTAGCCGTTGGTTTGCTCAAAGCCGGATTAGTTTTGGCGTTGTTGCTTGGGCTGGGGCAAAAGCCGATGCATGCGTGGCTGACCATCGTGGCGCGGCGACGCTCCAGTGAATTATTCATGTTAAATCTATTTATGATGGCGTTGGGCTTTGCGCTGCTGACTGAAAAAGCAGGTTTGTCGCTGGCTTTGGGCTCGTTCGTTGCGGGGATGCTGATTTCTGAAACAGAGTATAAATTACAGGTGGAAGAAGATATTCTGCCATTTAAAGATATTTTACTTGGGTTGTTTTTCATCGCTATGGGGATGCAGCTGGATCTGGCGATGGTGGCGCAGCAGTGGTTTGCGGTACTGGTGGTGTTGGTGGTGTTTTTATTGGCGAAATTCGCCATTGTTGCATCGCTGGCATACGGGTTCGGTAGCTCGGCGGGTAATTCAATCCGAACAGCGTTGGCGCTGGCGCCAGCAGGTGAGTTTGGCTTGGTGCTTTTGAGTTTAGAGATTAGCAATGGCTTGCTCAACACCGAAGTCGCGCAGTGGGTGCTGGCGGCGATTATTCTATCGATGTTTCTCACGCCATTCATCATCCAATACGCCGATAAAATAGTATACCGCTTTACCCGCAGTGAATGGCTGCTGCAATCGCTCCAACTCACAGACATTGCCAAGCAGGGTATCGAGGCGCACGATCACGTCATCATTGGCGGTTTTGGGCGCAGCGGGCGAAGCTTGGCTCGGCTGCTGCGTGAACAAGAGATTGCCTACATCGGTATCGACAGTGATCCTGAAGGCGTGCAAAAAGGCATACTCAAGGGGCATGATGTGGTTTATGGCGACATCGTTCGCAAAGAATCGCTCGCCGCCGCCGGAGCACAACGTGCGCGCGCCGTAGTCATCACCTATATCGAGCCGCGTGCAGCACTACATGTGCTGCATCACATGCGCGAACTCAATCCCGATGTGCCGGTGATTGTGCGTACGCTTGATGACGCTTATTTGGAACAATTGCAACAAGCCGGCGCGGTTGCCGTCGTGCCGGAAATTCTCGAAGGCAGTTTGGTTTTGGCCACGCAAACCTTAGTAACTCTGGGGAAATCGCCGAGTGAAGTATTGAATTTTATTGCGGAGCAAAGACGCGGCCGCTACGACCTGCTGCGTCAGCATTTTGATGAGGAGTCCGATCCGTTTGGTGTCACCAGTGCTCAACCAGATGCGGTAGTGAAAAAGAACAAAACACCGCAGCAAGAGAGCGAAGAACGCACGGTGCGTCTGTCCGAGGATAGTTTGTGGTTGGATCAACACTTGAGCACCCTGCCGCTGGAACCGTGGCGCGTGCAGGTGTTGCGAGTCACGCGAGGATTGAATTTGCTGGATTTGAGTAGCGATCCGATTCTGCATGAAGGGGATGAGCTTGTGTTTGTGGGTACACCACAAAATACTCTGCATGCGGCGCAGGCTCTGAATGGTGAGGTGTGATTTAGCCGTGCTTTTGCGCGACCAAAAAGGTGTAATCGCCCAGCGTAGTGTCGTATTGTTTCCTGATTGCGTCAAATTGCTGCGTTTCAAGGTCGTGTTTTAACGCACGCAAACCCGCTTCAATTTTCGCTTGATTGGCCAATGAGTTAAAAGACGAAATGCCTTTTCGGTACAGTTCGTTGAAATACAGCTCGGGTCGCTCTTTCCCCGCATATAGAACGAGATCTTGCAGTTCGCGCGTGACGTGGTAGGGCTCGGTATGCGTGACGGTCAATTGCGCTTGGCTCAATGCTGCGCGCACTTGATCCAGCGACGGCATACGCTCAATCGAGTGCGCCATCATTTTGGGAAAATAGTGATTGAGCCAATAGTGCTGCATTTGGCTCGGGCATGAGGTGTAAATCACAATTTTGCCGTGATTTTTGAGCACGCGATGCAATTCGGTAAACCCTGCATTGAGGTCGTTCCAGTGATGCAGCGTCAAAGTGGCAATAATGTGGTCAAATGTGTCGTTGTCAGCTGGGATGTTTTCGGCGCTGCCGACCCGCCACTGTATATGGGGGGCTTTGGCGCGGGCGAGATCGAGCATCCTTTCCGATGGATCCGCGCCGGTGAAATTCAAGCCTTTGGCGGCCAGCGCCATTGTGTAGTTCCCCGTGCCGCAGCCAATATCCAAGTGCATGCTATTTGTGTGTGGCTCGAGCAGCTCGAAGATTTTATTTGCTAAATACGGGTCGGCAGAGCGAGTGAGGTCGTATTGGTCGCCGCTGAAAGCGTAACTGTTTTTGTGAGCCATGATCTTTCCCGTTCGCCAAGTGCAGATACAGACAGAAAGAAGGTGTGCAAACCTGCGTTTGCACACCCGACTGAATCATTCAAGCCCACCGATA
>CAYZVI010000181.1:0-3343 GCA_964481695.1 uncultured Hydromonas sp.
ACCGGATTTTGAGTCCGGCGCGTCTACCAATTCCACCACCTCGGCGTGAGAACGATATTGTGCCAAAACTTGTATGTAGATGCAAGTATTTTTTACAAATCTGTTACTTTTTCATCGCGCCGAACATGACTTTGCCCAGCTCCACACCCCATTGATCGAAACTGTTGATATTCCACACTACGCCTTGCAAGAAGGTTTTGTGCTCGTAAAGCGCAATCAGTGCGCCCAATGTATGCGGCGTGAGATGGTTTAGATGTAAACGTGTGTTGGGTTGATTCGCAGGGAAATGGCTGTACGAGGGTTTTTGCTCCCATTCATTGCGCAGGCTATCTGGCAAGGCAGCGATGCCGTAGGCAAGCGCATCGGATTGCGCTTGCGCAAATAGCAATAGATCCGCCTCGCGGCTGTCACCTTCGTATACTGGCGCCGAACTTGGTTCAAGGCTAATGATATCAAGCGGCACGCGTATTCGACCTTGATGCAGCAGTTGGAAGAAGCTGTGCTGCGTGGTCGTACCCAAACCACCAAATAATACCGGAGCAGTGGCATAGTGTACCGATTCGCCTTGTTTGTCGATGGATTTGCCGTTTGACTCCATTTCTAATTGCTGCAAGTAGTCTGGCAAATAGCGCAGACGCTCAGCGTAACTGATGACACCATGAACCTGTGCGCCGTGGAAATTGGTATACCACACGCCGAGCATAGCGAGCATGGCAGGCATATTGTTGGTGAACGGTGTGCTTAGAAAATGCTCATCCATCTCATGTGCGCCATGGAGTAGCTGTTGGAATTGCTCAGTGCCCAAAGCAATCGCAATCGACAGTCCAATCGCCGACCAGAGGGAGAAACGTCCGCCTACCCATTCAGGCAGCGTGTAGCAGCGTTCTGTCAAGATGCCCCATGCGGCAGCGGCTTTGGTGTTGTTCGAGGTTGCACAGAAATGCGTATGTTTGACTCCGCCATCATCCGCCATCGTTACACCATAGTGCGCGCACAGCCACGCGTGCGCCGCGGTGGCGTTGACTTGCGTCTCCATAGTGGAGAAGCTTTTTGAGGATAATATGAACAGCGTGGTTTCAGGATTCAGTTCTTTGAGCACGCGTTGCAATTCGACTGGATCAATATTCGCTACAAAATGAACACGCGGTTGCGCATGATCCGCAAGTGCATGGCAAATCAGACGCGGCCCCAGATCTGAACCGCCGATACCGAGGTTGACCACATCGGTGATGGCTTGACCAGAGTGGCCTTTGACTTGTCCTGAACGTACGGCCTCAGCAAAATGGAAGAATCGCTCACGGGTTTGCTCAACCTCCGCCGATATCTGGCTATCTGCCCCTTTGTATGAACCACGTAGAGCGATGTGAAGTACGGCTCGATTTTCAGAGGTGTTGATCGCTTCGCCAGCAAACATCCGCTTTTGCCATGCACGCCAACCTTGCTCATTCAGTAATTGCTCGAATAAGACCAAAGTCTCATCCGTGATGTGATGGCGCGAGTAATCCAGCTCGATTTGGTTCGTGCAAATACGATAGCGCTCTGTACGAGTTGGGTCAGCTTGGCGCAACGCGTGCAAACTGTGTTTTTTTAATTCACGGTGATGTGATGTGAGAGAAGCCCAAGCGGCTGTTTGAGTGGGATTCATATGCAATCCTTTTTGAAAGCTGTTGTGTGCAGTGCACAATAATCAAAAAGGTGCACCTGCAATTATTTGAAACTTATTAATACAGTCAATAGTGCCATACCCGTATCACTCACATTTTAGCCAAAAATTGAATATCTGACATAGGTATCTACATATGAAAAAAACCTGCGACACAGGCTGACTGATATCGCAGGTTTGAAAACAAACTAAATTGAGATGATTCTACGAGCAGGGCTTACTCCATCGCGCGTTTTGCGTTGTCATGGGCGACATCATTGCGTTTTTTCTTATGCTTCACAACTTGTTTGTCCAGTTTATCCACCGCAAAATCAATCGCTGTGTATAGATTTTCCTGAGCATCTTCAGCATGAAAATCTTGGCCGTTCGAACGCAGGTGTAACGAAGTCTTTTGAGAATTTTTTTCTACTGAAAAAATCGCTTTAACTTCGACCGCGTGATCAAAATGGTGCTTAACACGTTCCAGCTTATCGACCAAATGCTCACGAATAGCGGGAGTTACTTCAACGTGATGACCTGTGATTTGTACGTTCATACGAACCTCCGTGAAAACCGCGATTTGATTGAAAATAACACACATAGAATCAATCGATCGCTTATTAAAAAACCCTTGAATGAAACAGTGTGAATATTCATTAACTATTTGTTACATTCTGGTTACAGCATACCACGAAGCAATATATTTGCAAGGCTTACCCTTCAAAAAAATCAAACGATGAATGGTAAATCCCAAAAAATGGCGCCTCAACCATCCAATCTACAAAATTCAAACAATTTATCCATAAATAGTGCTATATTTGTAAAGTTTGGTGCGATGCACAAAATAAAACACTCGAATATCTATACTCATAAACACACAGGGGCAATATTCATGAACAAACCTTGGTTGAGCCAATACGGCGATGTTCCGGCAGAAATCAATATCAATCAATTCGCCTCAATCGCTGCGATTTATGAAGACGCATTTACACGCTATGCCAATCGCCCATTGGCGATGAGTATGGAAAAAACCTTAAGCTACGCAGAGGTCAAAACCTATTCGGATCAAGTCGGCGCATGGCTACAACAACGTGGTTTACAAAAGGGTGATCGTGTCGCCGTAATGATGCCAAACTGTCTGCAATACGTGGTGGTTGTGGCAGCGATTTTGCGCGCGGGTTTTTGCGTGGTGAATGTCAATCCGCTGTACACCACCGACGAGCTGGAACACCAACTCAAGGACTCTGGCGCCAAGGCCATTTTCATTCTGGAAAACTTCGCGGTGACTCTGGAGCATGCCATGCCGCATTTGCCCGAGATGAAGCACATCATCGTCAGCAAAATGGGCGATTTCCTCGGCTTCAAAGGTTTAATCGTCAATTTCGTACTGCAATACGTTAAAAAAATGATTCCGGCATGGAAAATCGACAACGCCATTGCCTTCAAACAAGTATTGGCTGAAAGCAAAAACCTCAGCCTCACGCCCATCAGTCTGACACACGATGACTTGGCTTTTTTACAATACACCGGTGGCACCACAGGCGTCGCCAAAGGCGCAATGCTGACACACGGCAATCTCGTCGCCAATGTCTTGCAGGTCACCTCATGGTGTAAAGCCGCATTCGACGGCATGAGTGAACAAGAGCAGCCTATCTTCTTGCAAGCTTTACCTCTGTATCACATCTTCGGCTTCACCGCCGG
>CAYZVI010000182.1:0-3302 GCA_964481695.1 uncultured Hydromonas sp.
TCTCGCCGCGCATCGCTTTCGTTCAGCGCAGAAGTGAAATTATGAATAACTTTAATAAAGATGTCAATGTAATTTCACAATTATCACCCAGCTTTTTAAGCCTGCCGTGCAGAATACTCAAATTGATCCTTGTTTTCAGAGGGTTAGCTTAAACCAGCGCTTGATCCCAGTCTGTTATCAGGTCATTGAGGTTCTCAATGCCAACAGAAACTCGAATTAGCCCATCATTAATACCCCATTGTTGGCGCTGTTCTGCACCCATTTCTGCATATATGGTTTGCGCTACAGGCAAGGTCATGGTGCGATTATCACCCAAGTGAGTTGAGATCATGACTATATTTAAACTATCTAATACTTGATAGGTATTTTTTTGATCTTTTAGTGTAAAGGATAACAATGTACCGAAACCATTATCGCCAAATAATTCTTTCGCGCGATGATGCTGTGGATGGTTTGACAATCCCGGATAGTCAACGGATTCAACTGCAGGATGCTGCTGTAACCACTGCGCCAATTGCAAGGCATTGGCACATGCCCGCTCAGTGCGCAAGAAGAAGGTCTCTAATCCAGTAGCAATTTGCTGTGCCGCATCTGCAGATAAAGTAGCACCTACATCACGAAGGCCTTTTTTGCGCAGTTGGGAGATACCCCATTTTTTTGAATCGCCGATACGGTAGCCATCAAATATATTTGGATAGCCAGACCAATCAAAGATGCCCGTATCGGTTATTGAACCACCTAATACTGTCGCATGCCCTGAAAGAGACTTGGATAGGGAGTTTATGACCAGCCCCGCGCCATATTCTTTAGCGCGGACCAACGCAGGCGTCGCCATGGTGTTATCCACCACAAATAACACGTCTCGCTCCTGACACAAGCCGCCAATTCCAGATAAATCAGAGATCTGGGTTCGAGGGTTTGCAATGGTTTCAGCAAATACCATGCGGGTATTGCCTCTTAATGCAGCACGCACATTGTCTATTTCAGTTGTATCTACATAGCTAATTGACACGCCATGCAGTACAAATGTATTGAATAAACTGGTTGTATTGCCAAATAAATATTGGCTGACCACAATATGATCGCCCGATTGCAGCAAGGACAGCATCGCTGTGGCAATAGCGCCCATACCCGTTGCAAAGGTGATGGTTTCCAGTCCCGCCTCAAGTGCAGTGATCTGGGCTTCAAGTGCTGTTAGGGTTGGATTATTGGAACGTGAATATGTATAGCCCGCAATCTTCCCTTGAAAAGCATCAGAGATTGCTTGTGCAGATTCGTAAGCAAACTGCACGCTGCGATATACCGGCTGATGGCTGCCTGCATGCGCTACGCCCAGCCAACGATCGCTATGCAATAGTTGCGTTTGAATATGCGTGTTCTTTTTAAAATTTTGACTCATTGCTTGTGTTTTCTATGCTTTTGTTTTACTTTTTTTATTAGATTCGGCTTTTTGACGTTGAGCTTCAAGCTTATCCAGATAAGCACCATCAATATCACCCGTCACGTATTCACCATTAAAACAAGAGGCATCAAAGCGCTCTAAATGCCCATGACCAATAGATTGAACGGATGAGATTAATGCCGCCAAATCTTGGTAAATAACTTTATCTGCCGCAATCGCTTGTCCGATTTCTTCAACTGTCTTATTGTTAGCAATCAACTCGGTACGAGTTGGCATGTCAATACCATAGACATTTGGGTATTTCACCGCGGGTGCCGCCGAAGCAAAATACACTTTTTTCGCTCCAGATTCACGCGCAAGCGTCACAATCTCTTCACTGGTTGTACCACGCACAATCGAATCATCTACCAGCAATACATTTTTACCAGCGAATTCGCTCGGCATAGCGGTCAATTTTTGTCGAACTGATTTTTTACGCGTTTCTTGTCCAGGCATAATGAAGGTTCGACCCACGTAGCGATTTTTGATAAAACCTTCGCGATAGCTCAAACCCAACTTGGAAGCCAATTGCATAGCGCATGGTCGTGCCGTATCTGGAATCGGCATGACCACATCAATTTCAGACACATCCATTTCGCGCGCAATCGTGTCTGCCAAGGTTTCGCCCATCGCCAAACGCGCCGCATACACCGAACCGCCATCAATGGTTGAATCCGGTCGCGCAAAGTATACGTATTCAAACAAGCAAGGGCTCAATTGCGTGTGCTCGGCACAGATCGCACTGTGCAATGTACCATCCAAATCAATCCAAACAGCCTCACCCGGCGCAATATCACGTACGGTTCGATACCCCACACCTTCAATCGCAACGCTTTCCGAAGCAAGCATATATTCAGTCGAGCCATCTTCTGCCTCGCGCTGCCCTAAAACCAAAGGTCGAATACCATTCGGGTCGCGAAAGCCAAACACCGACAAACCAGAAACCATACCCACACAGGCATACGCCCCGCGTACACGGTCATTCACACGACGCATTGCTGTGAAAAAATGCTGGTACGTCATGGCCGCCGCCGCCTCTTCCTCATGAATCGCGATATCCAATTCATGCGCCAGTACATTTAATAACACTTCCGAATCCGAACCAGTATTAATATGGCGACGATCCAATCGGAATAACTCATCCCGAATATCATTGGTATTGGTCAAATTACCGTTGTGTGCCAGCGTAATGCCGTAAGGTGCATTGACATAAAACGGTTGCGCCTCTTCTACGCTGTCGACAGTACCCGCCGTTGGGTAACGCACATGACCAATGCCAAAATTACCCTGCAGATCCCGCATATTGCGTGTGCGGAACACATCACGCACCATACCTTTGCCTTTATGCATATAAAAACGCTGCCCCTGATGGGTTGTCATGCCCGCCGCATCCTGCCCACGGTGTTGCAACAGCAGCAACGCATCATAAATCAGTTGGTTCACTGGGCTACTCGCCGCCACACCAATCACGCCACACATCATTCACCTCAAATAAAAAAACAATTCTTTAAAACACTTATCAGCGACTTTTTTCTGTAATCCGCCATTTTACTGGGATTAACATCAATCATCCAGCACTCATTTCCCGAAAAAAACAAGGCCGTGAATACACTCACGGCCTTAGATACAATTAGGGTTTGGTTGCAGTCTGATCCTGCTGAATCGGAATTACCACCGGATTTTTGGCTACACCTTTAATCTTAGCGGCGGCGGCGGCTGCCTCGGCCTGAGTCTTAAACAATCCCAAACGTACGCGGGTTTTGCTCACACCATCAACCGACACCGTTCGCAACTGCGGCTGAACACCAGCCGCTCGCAAACGAGCCAACAAACCATCCAACTCCTTTTTATCACTCACCAA
>CAYZVI010000183.1:0-3290 GCA_964481695.1 uncultured Hydromonas sp.
CTCTGGTGATGCGGTTACAGATTGATGATACTGTTTGGATAAAAACCGAGGAGCGCGATTGTTTGATGCGTGTAGTAAAAGTCGGTGGCAATGGACAAATATTTTTCGCCGAGCATAACGAAGCCAATGTAGACGCACGTAATCGAGATAAAGAAAACTCATTTACTTATGTTTCCAAATACGCAGGATCATTACAAAAAGCCCAAGCCCACAAAGTAATGGTTTCCCCAATCGGTGAACTAAAAAAATAAGGAGCACATCATGATAGGCCGCATTGTAGAAATCGCCGATGACAATCGTCACCTTTCTCTACAACGCGGCTTTATGGTAGTGACCGATACGAGCCAAGCTCGTAAAGAAATCGGCCAAGTCCCGATTGACGACATTTACGCAGTCATTGCCAATGCGCATGGCATGAGCTACACAAATAACCTTTTGGTCGCGCTGGCAGAGCGGGGCTCTCCTGTCGTACTCTGCGCTGCCAATCACAACCCAGCGGGAATGCTCATCACCGTCGATGGCAATTACAATCAAGCCAAACGATTTGACGCACAAATCGCCGCCAGCAAACCCACGCACAAGCGTATGTGGGCTGAAATTGTCCGCAGCAAGGTTCAGCAACAAGCCTCCGTAATTGAAGCGATCGGCTGCAACCCCATTCCGCTCAATGCCATGCTGAGTAAAATCAAATCGGGTGACCCCGCCAATATCGAAGCTCAGGCCGCGCGGCTGTACTGGACACAACTCATGGGTAAAGAGTTTCGACGCGATCAAAATAGCGGCGGTATTAACGCCATGCTCAATTACGGTTACACCATTCTACGCGCCTGTACCGCTCGCTCCGTCATTGCCGCAGGACTCCATCCGACAATCAGCCTGTATCACAGCAATGCGAATAACCCTATGCGTCTTGTCGACGACCTCATGGAACCATTCCGCCCCATGGTTGATCTCAAAATATGGCAATTGGCACAACAGAATGAAATAGAACTTCAGCCCAATACCAAGCGTGCATTGGTTCATGTCATGTATGACGATATGCAAACCGATATGGGCGCAACGCCCGTCATGACTTGCATCCAACGATTAGCCACCTCATTAATTCAAGTCTATTTAGGCGAACGAAATACGCTGGATACACCTTTACCCAGCTTACCGATTGACATAGCCAGCCACTCATTGGAGGACTAATCTTTCATGGAGAAACAACCATGCTTTCAGGATATCGAATGATGTGGATCGTCGTCATGTTTGACCTCCCAGTCATCGAAAGAGAAGAACGAAAAGCCGCAACGGCTTTTCGCAACGACTTATTGGATATGGGATTCGAAATGAGTCAATTCTCGGTCTATGTCCGATTTTGTAGCAGCCCCAATCAAATCGAAACCTACTGCAAACGCATTGAAAACTGCTTGCCCAAAGGCGGAAAAGTCAGTATTCTACAGTTCACAGACAAGCAATACGAACGCATTATTTCATATCACGGAACCGAACAACAACCCGCGCAAAAAGCACCCGACCAATTCGATTTATTCTAAAAAAATGAACCTTTTTTCCCAATCAAAAACGAAAAACCCTCTGACGAATCAGAGGGTTATCGCTGTCATATTATAACCTACTGGGAAATGTGCACTGGCTGGAACCACTTATTGATTTATCCAACTATCGCCGCTATTATAACCTACTGGGAAATGTGCACTGGCTGGAACTCTGAGCAGTGGGTCGATGCGCTGGCCGATATTATAACCTACTGGGAAATGTGCACTGGCTGGAACACAAAGCTGAATGAGCAATTAATTGTGATTATTATAACCTACTGGGAAATGTGCACTGGCTGGAACCCGATTTTAGAGTGGTTGTGGCAAATGAATGATTATAACCTACTGGGAAATGTGCACTGGCTGGAACAGACGGGGGAGTTTAATCGCGCCATGTTCAAATTATAACCTACTGGGAAATGTGCACTGGCTGGAACAATACCTCATTCGAAAAGAGCGCGGTTTCGATTATAACCTACTGGGAAATGTGCACTGGCTGGAACCCCTGGGTGATTCGCTGTGCGCGTGACAATATTATAACCTACTGGGAAATGTGCACTGGCTGGAACTGCGTCATGTGCAGGGACTCTTTGAGTTCAATTATAACCTACTGGGAAATGTGCACTGGCTGGAACTTGCTCAGCGCGAGTACGGCGGCGACCTTCATTATAACCTACTGGGAAATGTGCACTGGCTGGAACTATATCAAGAGAAACGTGGTGAATTAGTTGATTATAACCTACTGGGAAATGTGCACTGGCTGGAACTAGCTCCATTCGCTCGTAGCTGAGCGTTATATTATAACCTACTGGGAAATGTGCACTGGCTGGAACTGAAGCGTGCTCGTGGTCTGTATAAGTCAAATTATAACCTACTGGGAAATGTGCACTGGCTGGAACGCCCGCAAAATCCCCATACCGCCCCACAAAATTATAACCTACTGGGAAATGTGCACTGGCTGGAACTAATCATCAATCTATATTGCTTGGGCTTGTATTATAACCTACTGGGAAATGTGCACTGGCTGGAACACAAGCTGGTCAGTCGTGTTGGGTTGCAGCGATTATAACCTACTGGGAAATGTGCACTGGCTGGAACAACAGGCGGAGATCGATGCACAAGCGGTACATTATAACCTACTGGGAAATGTGCACTGGCTGTCCTTTAACGAAGAGCAGCCCGCGCAATTCCGATTCACAGATATAATACGGAAGATTTTTAATTAGACCGTATCATGTCCTCTTCTGCCAAAATTTTTCATTCCACCGAATTATTATCCCATCTCAAACCGTCTCAACGTTTCGCTACGCCCATGCCTTTTGCTTCGTCGGATGCGTTGTTATTGGCAGAGTTGGCGCGGGTGCAGGGTTCGCAATCGTCACGCACGTTGGTGGTATTGTGCGCGGATGCGCAGGATGTAGCGCGTTTACAGGCGGAGATGCTTTATTTCGCGCCGAGTTTGCGGGTGTTGCAGTTGCCGGACTGGGAGACGCTGCCCTACGATCAGTTTTCGCCGCATCATGATTTGGTGTCGGAGCGTTTGCAGACTTTGTATGCACTGACGCAGCGGCAATGTGATGTGCTGCTGGTTCCGGTGAGCACGGCGTTGTACCGTTTGTCACCGCCCTCTTTTTTGCTCGGACGCTCGTTTTCGTTCAAGCAAAATGATCGTTTGAATGTGGATGCGCTGCGCGAGCAGTTGGTCAACGGGGGTTATAGCAATGTGAGTCAAGTGGTCGCGCCGGGTGAATT
>CAYZVI010000184.1:0-3286 GCA_964481695.1 uncultured Hydromonas sp.
TCGCTCATGATGCGCTTTCAATTCAATTCGGTGCTCTTAATCACCCTGTAAACAGACAGTGGGCAAACCTGCCCACTCAATTCATTATTTTTACCCCACCACCCACTGCGGCGGTGCGCCCAGTTTCGGATGCAGGCGAATACCCGCGTCATCCCAAGCCAATCCATCCTCGATAAACCACTGTATGACCTGCGGATAAATAACGTGCTCGGTTTTCAATACCCGCGCTGCCAGCGTGTCCGCCGTATCGTCGGGTAAAACCGCTACGCTCGACTGCATCACGATCGGCCCGTGATCCAGCTCAGCCGTCACGCCATGCACCGTCGCACCGTGCACTTTCACGCCTGCTGCGAGTGCCTGCTCATGCGTGTGCAGACCTTTGAAATTCGGCAAAATTGACGGGTGAATATTAAACATCCGCCGTGCATAGTGATTCGTAAATGCCGGCGTCAAAATCCGCATAAAGCCCGCCAACACTACCAAGTCCGGTGCATACGCATCCATCTTTGCCATCAATGCCGCATCATACGCCTCACGCGAGGCAAAATCCTTGTGACTTAACACCACCGTCGGAATGCCTTGCTCGGCGGCAAATGCCAAGCCACCCGCATCAGCGCGGTTACTCACCACTGCGGCAATACGCGCCAAACCATTCGTTTCCCATGCCTGCTGCTGTGCGTGCTGCACGATGGCCTTCATATTACTACCACCACCGGAAATTAAAATCACGATGTTTTTCAAAACAACACCTTTTACCTCAATTTTCACTATGAATAGGCGCTACGCCCTTGATTTTTCGCTATTGTACCGCATCACCCGAGAAATAGCCCTGTTTCAAGCAGATAGGCGCCATATTTGTCGAGCCATCTATCGCATTTAAATAAATTTTTAGTTTTATAAATCGCTCTTGGATAAAGCCTATGGCTATTGAACAGATAATCCCGTATCATGCCATGATGCGCTCAAACTGCTGATTAATAGCGTTGACAGCATACACAAAATCAAAAACATTCAAGCACAGCGTTTTACACACATACAAAGCAAGCCTATCTATTTTTTGTTTATTGTTAGGAGCTTATTGCATGTCCTTGATTCAATTTTATTCTGGTCAAAACTTACCTTTAGAAATGCACAAAGCGCGTATTGTGCAAAAAATCAACCTCATCCCGATTGAGCAACGGCTCAAGGCGATTGATGACGCTGGCTACAACACCTTCTTATTGCAAAACCGCGACGTATTTTTGGACATGCTCACCGACAGTGGCGTCAATGCCATGAGCGATAAGCAATTGGCCGCGATGATGTCCGCTGACGACAGCTACGCCGGTAGCGAAACTTTCAGCGAATTGGCCGCGAAAATCGAAGAAATTTTCGACAAAAAATACTTCTTGCCTGCGCACCAAGGCCGCGCCTGCGAAAACCTACTCGCTAAAACTTTGGTCAAAGAAGGCCAAATCGTCCCGATGAACTACCACTTCACCACCACCAAAGCGCATATCGCGATCAATGGCGGTACGGTGGAAGAAATCTTCGTTGACGAAGCACTCGACATCAACAGCGATGTACCATTCAAAGGCAACATCGACACCCACAAACTCGAAGCATTGATCCAAAAACACGGTGCGGAAAAAATCGCCTTTGTACGTTTAGAAGCGGGCACCAACCTCATCGGCGGTCAGCCGTTCTCACTGCAAAACATGCGCGAAGTCCGTGCGGTTTGTGACAAACATGGCATTTTGACCGTGTTGGATGCCAGCTTGATGATGGACAACCTGTACTTCATCAAAGCGCGCGAAGAAGCGTGCAAAAATATGAGCATTCGTGAAATCACCCGCGAAATGTCGGCGTTGTCCGACGTGGTGTATTTCTCAGCCCGTAAACTCGGCAGCGTGCGTGGTGGTGGCATTTGTACCAACAACACGGAAATTTTCGAGAAAATCAAAGAACTGATTCCATTGTACGAAGGCTTCCTCACCTACGGTGGTATGTCCGTGCGTGAGATGGCGGCATTGACCATCGGTCTGGATGAAACGATGGACATCGAAGTCATCAACCAAGGGCCTCAATTCATCGCCGAAATGGTGCGTTTACTCAAAGAAGCAGGCCTGCCAGTGGTTACGCCTGCGGGTGGTTTGGGCTGTCACATCGACGCCATGAGCTTCCTGCCGCACATCGCGCAGAAAGACTACCCAGCGGGCGCATTGGCCGCCGCCTTGTATCTGGTCAGCGGTATTCGCGGCATGGAGCGCGGCACCTTGTCTGAGCAACGCAATCCAGATGGCACTGAGCCATTGGCTCACATGGAGTTGGTGCGCTTGGCCTTGCCGCGTCGCGTGTTCACCTTGTCACACATTCAATACGCAGTCGATCGCCTGATCTGGTTGTACCACAACCGCGATTTGATCGGCGGTTTGACCTTTACCGAAGAGCCGAAAGTATTGCGCTTCTTCTTCGGCAAACTCAAAACCCAAACCGACTGGCCGCAAAAACTGCTCGCCAAATTCAAAGCCGACTTGGGCGAAAGTTTATAATTTGAGGCGAGCGTTTATAATTCGCGCCACCTCAGCAAAAAGGCAAACCCAATGGTTTGCCTTTTTTGTTTTTCGCACTCAAAATGATTAAGCCAAGAACAAAAAAATCGCCGGACGTTTATTCAAATCAAAACCAACTTCTTTTTTCAACGCATCGCGCCATCCCGCGACTGTACGCATACGAATCCATTCGGTGGGCAAGGTCAAATCCGCCGCCACGCACAGTTTCGTATTCGGATTCAAATTTTTCAGCAGCATGTCGAATAGCTGCATATTGCGATACGGTGTCTCGATGAATAATTGCGTCTGTAACTGCGCTCTGGACTCGGACTCCAAACGTTTTAATTCCTTCACGCGCGCCGCCGCATCAATCAGCAAATAGCCATGGAACGCGAATTTTTGCCCATTCAAACCACTGCCCATCAAAGCCAACAGCAGAGATGATGGCCCGACCAAAGGTACCACGCGTACACCTGCCGCATGCGCCGCCTCGACCAAACGCGCGCCCGGATCGGCGACCGCAGGACAACCCGCATCCGAGAGCAAACCCACATCATGCCCCGCCAATAGCGGCGCGAGCATATCCTTGATCGCCGCATCCGGCGTTTTCACATTCAGCTCGGTAAGCTGCAACTCCTGCAACGGCATGTGCGTGCCAACGGCTTTCAAAAACTGCCGTGCCACCTTCGCCGTCTCCACTACAAAATGCTGCAAACGCGCGGTTGTCTCCACCACCTGCGGCGCCAACACCGCAC
>CAYZVI010000185.1:0-3255 GCA_964481695.1 uncultured Hydromonas sp.
ATTTTGAAGGCGAAATGCGCCTGTGGGACAACCTCTCCACCATGCTGCCCAATCGTGGCGTGACCGACGAACTGATCCGCATTCGCCGCGAAGAATGGCAGCAGCTTGACCACGACGCACGACTGAAAATCGCCGACATGCTGCTCGATATCGCCGCCTACCAAAGTGAAATTGCCGAAGATGCCGACCCCGCACCGGCACTGACGCAAATGCACAGCACCGTCAAACAACTCGAACGGCAAATGCACGGGCAGCTACTGCACCTGTACCGCTTTTATGACAGCGACGTCGCGCCCACCGAACTCAATCTACAAGAATTCCAACAAGATCCATTTGACACCGAAGTGCTCAAACAATACGGCATCCGCACCACTTCCGGCGCAGCCGCCGGCGCACTGATCGGACTCGGATTCGACGCCGCCACCGCAGGCACATCGCTCGGCATGGGCGCGGCCATCGGCGGGCTGATCGGTGGCATCCTGTCCAACGCCTCTACCATCAGCGACAAACTGCAAGGCATCCAAACCATCCACGTAGACCCTGCCACCATTACATTATTGGCAACACGCGGATTGGATTTACTCGACGCAATTCAACACCGTGGCCATGCCGCCCAAAGCAACACCATCACCGTCACCGAACGCCAAGCCCCGTTCAAACCGCACCAACTGCCCGCACCACTGAAAAAAGCACGAGCAAAACCGAATTGGTCAAGCAGCAACGGTAAATCAGTAGAACAAGCTCGCGTAGCCCGAGCGGAAGCGGCAATGGAATTAGCGCAGGGATTAAAGCGTTAAAAATATTTGAATTACCGACCATGTCGTATCAAGATAGCGAGTAAACTCCATGAATAATCATTGAATGAATGTTATAGCGCACCATCCAATGAGTTGATGAAAGGAATCTGAATATGCGCTTTCGTACTTTTGGTTTGGTATTGTTGCAAGGGCAATCGTTGGATCAGATTGTCGCTCAATGGGGACCACCGAGTTATAAGGAATATTTCCACTATCGCTGGGGCAAATGCATGCCTTATTCCGCAACCGATCACTATATCAATGGCATGTATCAGGGAACCTCAAGAGCACAAATGTGCAGCACCACCAATGTGTACTTTAACCCCGAGACGCGAATCATCAAAAGCCTCACTCAAAACATTTCCATCTATTAAAATGAGCTGTTTTGAACACCATTAATTGTTGGGATGAACGATTAATATGTGGCGGATAAAAAGTATCCGACACATGTTTTACCCTAACTCAAAACTGCTCACCTTCCGCCAGA
This sequence comes from uncultured Hydromonas sp., assembly GCA_964481695.1. Taxonomy (GTDB): domain Bacteria; phylum Pseudomonadota; class Gammaproteobacteria; order Burkholderiales; family Burkholderiaceae; genus CTSOIL-112. The sequence goes on from CAYZVI010000185.1 coordinate 1,285, forward strand.
TAGCGCCACTGACCTGTCGGTAAATTGCCGAGCTTCACGTTACCAATACGGATACGCTTGAGGCCCACCACTTTGAGACCGACCAGTTCGCACATCCGACGAATTTGACGTTTTTTGCCTTCGCGCAGGATAAAGCGCAGTTGATCTTCATTTTGCCAGCTGACTTTGGCTGGCCGCAGCGCGACCCCATCCAGCTCCAAACCATGATTGAGCAATTTAAGTCCATTTTCGATGAGTTCACCTTCAACGCGTACGAGGTATTCTTTGTCAATCTCGCTGTCCTCGCCGATGAGCTGCTTCGCTACGCGGCCATCTTGTGTCAACACCAGCAAACCGACCGAGTCAATGTCCAAACGTCCTGCCGGTGCTAATCCTTTTAAGTGTTTGAACTCGAATTTTTGCTGAAATGGTGCGTCGACCCACTGATTATCCGCATTGATTAAGCTCACCGCAGGCTCATAGCCATCCTCAGCCTGACCAGAAACATAGCCCACGGGCTTGTTAATCAAAATAGTTACTCGCTCGGCCTGCGTCAAGCTCGCTTGGCGCGCGAGCTGCACGCGATCCGTCGGCTGAATGCGTTGACCAAGCTCGGCGCGTTTGCCATTGACCGTCACCCAACCTTTTTCGATATAGGCATCGGCTTCACGACGTGAGCACAAGCCTTGATCGGCCAGATATTTGGAAATGCGAATGCCGCTGGCTGCGCTCTCCGGTAATGGGGCTCGATTGAATTTTGATGATTTGACGTTGGAGTGTTCCGTTGATTGCGTTGTTTGAGTATTCTGAGTTTTACGAACTACGCCTGCTTCATGACGCAGAATTTTCTGCTTTGGATTATTGCTATCCTGCTTTTTCATCAGATCATCCGCATTTCTGTCGCGTCGTTTGCTTGGTACGACGCGACCATCCGCAAACTCACGCACGCCATCCCGCATTTTTCCATGGCGAAGTACTGTTTGAGACGCTTTGCCTGCCGATTTATAAGAAGGTTTGTTTGAGGGGCGGCCCGTTGGCTTTGCAAACGCATCATTGGAGGCGGTTTTTGCAGTAAAACGATCTGAGCGTTTTTTAGATGAATGCTCTGATTTTGAAAATGGAACCGACGATTGTTTGGATTGATCGGACTTGAACTTTGACTCGCGATTTTCAGTCGAAGCGCTTGTCGTCACTTTAGCTTTAAGCGCGTGATTATTGCGGTTATGCCCACGCACTGGCGTGCGTTTAGTCGCGTTTTTTTTGTCTAAAGTTTGTGCACGCGGGGTTAGGCTAAGGGTTTTACTCATAATGGCATTGGAATCGTTAAATTTATAATAGTTCGCAGTTTAGCTTAATTTAAGGACAAAACCTACGTAAAAACCTATGTATTTGACAATGAAACTTGCATAAAAAATCCTGCGTGCATATGCCGCAGGATTTTAACTACAGCGAAACCAGACGCTACTTAGCGATTGGCTTTAAGTTCAGCTTTAGACAAAAAGCCATCACGATCCGTGTCAATTTTTTTAAAATTACTCACGACATCTTGTAGGTTCGCGGCTTGCGCTTCTTCTAATGACAATTTGCCATCACCATTACTATCCGCTTCGGCAAAAGTGGCAGCATAAGCCACCGAACCAATTGCCATACCAGCAATTAGCGCCAAAAACGTCGCACGTTTAAATAATTTGCCCTTCATTCGGTTCTCCAGTTCTTCTGTGTACGACAGTAATGCTGCCGACGGTTGACATAATGCCTGAATTGGCATCAGGGTTGACAATTTTTGGTTATCTGAATGACAAATGTAGAATCTTTACAACAATCCTTTTTATAGCCAAAAAACGCTTTGTCCCTGAATTTTAATGCATTTTCAGGGGTTTACGGCTATCATTATAATTTAATCTCGCATAGATACAGAAGGGTATAAACACATGGCTGGTGCAAGCTTACTTACGTTATTAGACGATATTGCCACTTTACTCGACGATGTTA
>CAYZVI010000186.1:0-3228 GCA_964481695.1 uncultured Hydromonas sp.
CCAAGGACGGCGTGAGGAACAGTAACAAGCGCTCCAAACCGGTTGAAATAAACTGTAAACCAGTGAAATCGAGCATACTCGACAAATAATAACCGACAAACCCCACCACCAAAACCTGCCACACATCGCGCCACGTCAGGCGATAATCCGCGTGCTCGTGATCGATGAAATGCACCCACACCGCCAAAGCAAAAAACAGCGGAAAGGCAAACGCCATGCGCAGCGTGATCGTATCCAGCGCATCAGCACCCTCGCGGTACATCAGCTTCGCCAAAATCGCCTTGTTCGAAAACAACACCGCACCCAAAGCCGCTCCGGCAAACGCCACGATGCGCTGGCGTTGAGAATATTTAGCAAAATGCGGATCGGAATGGGGCATGAAAATCTTTAAATAAATCGGATTGTTAACAAATGAGCTGTTTTTCAATATGAACAAACAAGCCATAAAAGAATATCCGCCATTCGGCACAAGCGGGAATGACGCTATCTTTTTAAATTTCTGATCGAATTTTGGCTTCGACAGCTTGATTCGCCGCCAGAAATAAATGATTGATTGTAAAAAAGAAAGCGTGCATTTTACCCCAAATGCACGCCGCTTACCCAAATAGACGAAGCAAAACCTATTTCTTTGCCTGTTCGTCCAAACCCTTTAAATACGCCAACTTTTCCTTAATCTTCGCTTCCAGTCCGCGCTCAGTCGGCTGATAGAACTGCGCCGGCGGCATGTCGTCGGGGAAATAGTTTTCGCCCGCCGCGTAGCCGCCCGCTTCGTCGTGGGCGTAGCGGTAATTTTTGCCGTAGTCGAGTCCTTTCATCAGTTTGGTCGGGGCATTACGCAGGTGCAGTGGTACGGAGCGAGAGCCGTCTTGTTTGATCCAGGCACGCGCTTGGTTGTAGGCTTTGTAGCCGGCATTGGATTTGGCAGCGACGGCGAGGTAGAGCACGGCTTGCGCGAGTGCGAGTTCGCCCTCGGGTGATCCGAGGCGTTCGTAGGTTTGTGCCGCGTCGTTGCAAATTTGCATGGCGCGTGGATCGGCCAATCCGATGTCTTCCCACGCCATGCGCACGATGCGCCGCGCGAGGTAGCGCGGATCGGTGCCACCATCGAGCATGCGGCAGAACCAATAAAGCGCGGCATCGGGATTGGAGCCGCGCACGGATTTGTGCAAGGCTGAAATCTGATCGTAAAATGCTTCGCCGCCCGCATCGAATCGGCGCAGTGTCGCGCCGAGGCTGGATTTGAGGTGTTCGGCGTTGATTTGCGTTTGTTGATGCGCCTGAGCCACACGCATGGCTTGTTCAAAATGATTGAGCAGTCGGCGTGCATCGCCATCGGCGGACTCAATCAGGGTTTTACGCGCGTCGTCAGTAATGCTGAACTCGGTCGCCTGCGTGGCTCGATCAATCAAATCGGATAACTCCTGCTCGCTCAAGGATTGCAGCACATACACCGCCGCGCGGGAGAGCAAGGCGTTATTGACCTCAAACGAGGGGTTTTCGGTGGTCGCACCGATGAAGGTCAGTAGCCCTGACTCAACGTGCGGTAAAAATGCGTCCTGTTGCGATTTATTAAACCGATGTACTTCATCGACAAACAGAATGGTTTGACGCCCTTGCTGGCGCAGAATTTGCGCCTGCTCTACCACTTCGCGAATTTCTTTCACGCCGGATAATACCGCCGAGAGCGCGACGAAATGCGCATCGAATGAATGCGCCACCAGCCGCGCCAGCGTGGTTTTACCCACACCCGGCGACCCCCAAAAGATCATAGAGTGCATGCGCCGCTGGGCGAACGCGACCGCCAGCGGCTGCCCCTCGCCCAATAGGTGTTTTTGCCCGATGACCTCGGACAAATTCTGCGGACGCAGACGCTCGGCCAAGGGCGTGTTGGCATCCATCGTGGCTGCGTGAGCGGAGGAAAAGGAGGGATCGTTGGCAAACAGGTCGGTCATGGTGTGGCTGTGGGTGCGGCTCATGTGAATGAGCGGAGATAAGCAAAAGGGTGAAATCAAGGTTACAATCTTAGCATTGAATAACCTTTCTCGGTAGCATAACCCATGACAAACACGATGGATTTAAATACTTTTTCAGCAGGATTAACGTTTGATTTGAACGCCTCTTTGGGTCTCATCCGAGCCAGCGGCGCGGACGCACACAGCTTTTTACACAGCCAATTAACCCAAGATGTACTGAAACTGGGCGAGAATGATGTGCGACTGGCAGGCTACTGCTCGGCTAAAGGCCGCATGTATGCGATGTTTTACATTTGGGCAGACGGTGAAACCGTGTATCTACTGACGCAACGCTCGGTCATGGAAACGGTGCTCAAACGTCTGCGTATGTTTGTCCTACGCGCCAAAGTGGTGCTGGAGGATGTGAGCGAGCAATACGTGATCAGCGGCTACGTTGGCGCAGATGCGTTGGTGCAGCAAACACGCGTGAACGAAGGTGACACGGTGCGTTTGGGGATTCTACATACCGTAATTTCTGAAGCGAATACCACTCTGCTGCGCGAAATCCGCATCAGTACCGTACCGCTGAACACAGACTCAGACAATATCGAACTGTGGCAATGGTTGGACATCCGCGCCGGTATTGCGCACGTGACGACCGAGATCAGCGAAGCATTTGTACCGCAAATGATGAATCTGGATCGCATCGGCGGTGTGAATTTCAAAAAAGGCTGCTATCCGGGGCAGGAAATCGTCGCTCGCAGTCATTATCTCGGTAAATTGAAGCGCCGTATGCAAGCAGCATCCATTGGATTTACCAACGCCGCTGAACGCGATAAAGCAGTCACTCAGCTACGCATCGGCATGGATGTATACGCCAGTACCGACCCTGCGCAGCCCGCCGGCCAGCTGCTCGCCTACGCACGCAGCCCGCTCAATGACACACAGATGGACGTACTGTATGAGGTCAGCCTGCCGTTGTTGGAGAATGATGCACAGCTCTCACTCAAAGACCTCACCGCACCGTGGCAGCGCCGCGAGTTACCGTATCTTTTGAGCGATCCGGCCTAAACATCCCGCCCGAGAACCTATCCTAAAAAGCAAAACGCGTGTATAATCACGCGTTTTCTTGCATTTGATTTTCCCAATAAAATCAAATCATTATCGGAAAATCTCCGAACCCAACGTCCCCAGAATAAACCACTGTTTCGACGAGAACACCATGAAAAAAGTATTTGTCAAAACCTTCGGCTGTCAGATGAATGAATACGACACC
>CAYZVI010000187.1:0-3220 GCA_964481695.1 uncultured Hydromonas sp.
GTACCTTTGAACCATCAAACAAAGCGCTTTCCATCTGACGGACTTCACGACGAATGACGAAGTCTTGTGTACGGCTATTCCCCATAATATTTACACGACGAACATAAACGCGCTCCATCGGGTTTACAGCAATAGCAATATCAACGGTATGATCGGCAGACAGTTTCGGTTGCACATCGACTTGAGCCAATGCATAGCCATCCTCGCCCAAACGCTTCTGAACTTTCTCCACAATCTTGCTGACTTTTTCTCGTGAATACACACTGCCAATATTGTATTTCACTAATTTTTCAACATCTGCTCGTGGTGTACCTTTGGTATCGCCCACCAAAGCAATGCTTTTAACGCGATATGGCTCACCCTCTTTAACCGTCAAATTAATGTCAACGCCATTGTCCTTCGCTGAAGGCGTTACACGAACATCCGTAAAATCAAAATCCAAATAGCCGCGATCATAGTAATACGTACGGATATTATCCAGATCCGTCTTCAAACGCTCCTCAGCATACACGCTATCCTTGGTATACCAAGAAAAAATACCATTTTTATCCATTTCCATCTGATTGCGAATGGTGTAGTCAGATACATGGGTATTGCCATCAATATTAATAGCACGGATTTTTGTACTTTTACCTTCTTCAACTTTAACGTTGACCACAACTTGATTGCGGTCTTGCTTAATCGCTTCGGTAGTTACGGTAGCAGCGGTCAAACCATTATCACGATACATTTGTAACAATTCAGTTTTGATCTGTTCCAATGTATTCGCGTTATAAGGCATTCCCTGACCAAAGCCTTTGGCTTTGAGCGTTTCACGAAAGTTTTTGACATCCAATTTTTTCATGCCAGTAATATTGAATTCAGAAATTACCGGACGCTCACTGAGCTTGATTTTCAGAACAGAACCCTCTAAGCGCGTGCTGACATTTTCATACAGGCCTGAATCGTACAGCGACTTAATAACCAGCGCTTCAGACTCTTTAGCATAACGCTCACCCACTTTAACAGGCAAAATATTAAATACCGTAGTCGGATCACCGCGTTCCAAACCATCAACTGTAATATCGGACAAGATAACCGAGGCAGTCGGTGCTTTTTTCGCAACTTTGTCTTTAGTCACTGCTGTGGCCGCTGCGGCTGTTTCAAGAGTATTTGCAGTAGTCGTTTGCGCCCAAGCAGGCATGGCGACTAAGGCACCCGCCATCGCGATGGCCATATATGCTGGTGTAAAACGCAGAGTATGTTGTTTGTCAGACATATTGTTCCTATGTGCAATTCAATTGAATGCCAATGATATTTTTTAATAGAAAAAGCCGAATTTAATCAGTTTTCATATCAAGCAAACCATCGAGCATCGTTAAACAAAGCAATTCCCATCAAGAGCAGCAAAAGCAGAAATCCAATTTTTTGTCCTGCAATCAATATCCGCTCCGGCAAAGGTCTGCCTCGTATGGCTTCTGCGGCGTAGTATACCAAATGACCGCCGTCTAATACAGGAATTGGCAATAAATTTAACGTTCCAAGACTGACGGATAATACGGCCAAAAAACCGAGAAATTGTGTGAAACCACCATGTGCACTATTGCCTGCTTGCTTGGCTATTGTGACAGGCCCGCCAATATTTTTGATACTTAAATGCCCCGTGAGCACTTTATACAAGCCTTTTAAATTCAGCACCATTTGCTCAAGCGTTGTGCTCACTCCCAAGGTGATCGCTTTGAAAACACCACGCTTTTCAGTAACAAAAGGCATATCCGAAGCGATCTGCACCCCAATTCGCCCCACAGTCATTGGTGTTTGCCCGGGCTGATTCACCGGTAGTGTTTCCGACTTGGGTGTAACTTCTACCGAAAAATGCTCATTTTGTCGTTGAACCATCAACATGACTGCACGATCCGGATTGGTTTGGATGGTATTGAGAATTTGATTACCACTGGCATGAACACCGTTAACGCCAACGAGAATATCACCAGATTTTAATCCAGCCAACGCTGCTGGCGAATTCGCGACCACCTGACCGAGCGGTGCATTCTTTTGATACAAGGCCAAACCAACTTGCTCCTGCCAATTTTGTTGATCGAGGCTAACTTTGTCTAATTTCAATGGCGAGCTGGTATGCTCGCTCCCTGATGTATCGCGCCATTTTAAGGTAATGCTCTCTTGATCCAACAAAGCATTGATGATTGCCGTTTGAATATCACCGTAGTTTTTAATCGGCTGATGGTTGATTTCAAGAACGGTATCACCATCCTTAATACCCGTTTGAGCCAAAACAGATTGTGTATTTGGTGAGGCGACAATAGGCGCGGGCATTTTTGCTGTACCGTACTGTAAAACACTAAACACCACGGCCGCAAAAATCAGATTGACCAAAGGCCCCGCCGCGACAATCGCCATACGCTGCCACACAGAACGTGAAGCAAAACTTCCCTCAACCGCCTCGGCCTGCTCCTCTTTGGTGGCAATGCTGTATTCGCCGCGCATTTTGACATAACCACCCAATGGAATCGCAGCGATGCAAAACTCCGTACCCTCGCTATTTTTCCATGAAAACAACGGTTTGCCAAAACCAACTGAGAATTTTTCAATCGCCACGCCAGAACGCTTGGCCACCCAATAGTGTCCCCACTCATGGATGGTGACCAGCACCAGAATCGCAACCAAAAATGATAATAATTCGATCATCCGTCTTTCCTATGTTGGTCAAATTTAGCCGTAGACGACTTTAAGTTTTGACCAATGTTTGAATATACTGTTGCGCCCAATCACGCACCTGCGCATCCACCGCGCACACTTCCTCCAGACTGCGCGGCATCTCAGGATGCAACGCATTCAGCGCCTGTTCGTTGACCCGCGCGATGTCGAGAAAGGCAATTTGCTCGTCCAAAAAGGCTGCGACAGCGACTTCATTACTCGCATTGAGCACGATGGATGCTGCGCCGCCGGTTTTGAGCGCCTCAAACGCCAAGCGCAAATTGGCAAATTTGGTCAAATCCGGCTCGATGAAGGTCAACTGACCGATTTGCGCCAGACTCATCGTCTCAATCCCCGATGCAATCCGCTCCCCTTTTTGTCCGGCATAGGCCAGCGCATGCGCAATCGGCACGCGCATATCGGGATTGCCCAACTGCGCCAAACTTGATCCATCCACATAATTAACCAGTGAATGAATCACGCTCTGCGGATGAATCACCACGTCAATACGCTCGGCAGGCACGCC
>CAYZVI010000188.1:0-3217 GCA_964481695.1 uncultured Hydromonas sp.
GATGAGGGCCCACCATTTTTCTTTATTTTTAGTACTTCTTAGTTTTTCAAAAGCTTGGTTTAGTAATACAAATGTTCCCTTTGTTTGATTTTTCTCGAGTTTTTCCGTTAGCTCGGTGACTTGTTTGGCTTTTATTTGATAGGCTTCATCAAGCTCTTTTTTTGTGGTCTCAAGGTTTTGAAATAAAGAATTGAAATGTTGTATTTCGGGGAGTTTTTTTACACTTTCATCCAACATGTAAGCTGGCATTAAATATCTAACCCAAGTAATTAGTTTTTTGTTTCTTTCAGATAGTTTTTCCAAAGCGTCATCAATGACCTCATCAACATTGCTAGTGGAAATGCTAAAAACACTTTGGTCATTTATTGACAAGGTAAACTTGATCTCTTGATAAAAACGATAAAACATAAAAAATACACTTTCTGTGTTATTTTTTATTTCTATATTCGTTATTAAGTCTCTAAATCTGGAGCCAATCACATTTATGTTGAAATGCGCTCCATCGTATACTTTAGGAGCATCTGCCATGGTTGTTAGAATATTCTTTATTCTTTCGCACAAGAAGAGTGTTTCATTATCATGAGAAAGTGTGCTGATGTATTTATCAAGTTCTGATTCAAATCTCTGGAAGTCTCGTGTCTGAGTTAAGTATGAGAAAAATCCTTGCTCTACCATACAACACCTCCTTTTGTAAAAAACGCCACAAGTATAACCTGTGGCGTTTATGTTAGATAAAAATGTTATTTCTTACGCTGCGGCGGCACATCGGTACACGTACCTTTGAACACTTCCGCCGCCATACCCACGGACTCGCCCAGTGTCGGGTGCGGGTGGATGGTTTTGCCGATGTCGATGGCATCCGCACCCATTTCTACAGCGAGGCAGATTTCGGAAATCAAATCGCCCGCGCCAGTGCCGACAATCGTACCGCCGAGGATACGGCCAGTTTCGTTGTCAAAAATCAGCTTGGTAAAGCCTTCGTCGCGGCCATTCGCAATCGCGCGACCAGAGGCTTGCCACGGGAATACGGATTTTCCGTAATTGAGGTTTTGCGCTTTGGCTTGATCTTCGGTCAGGCCAGCCCAAGCCACTTCAGGATCGGTATAGGCGACCGATGGAATCTGACGCACATCGAAGAAGGCTTTTTCACCATGCGCGGCTTCGGCGGCCACGTGCGCCTCGTGTACCGCTTTGTGCGCGAGCATGGGTTGACCCACAATGTCTCCGATGGCGAAAATATGCGGCACATTGGTACGCATTTGCGCGTCCACGTTGATGAATCCGCGTTCAGTCACGGCCACGCCGGCTTTGTCTGCACCAATCAGCAGGCCATTCGGCGCGCGACCGACAGCGACCAGCACCATGTCGTAGCGTTGTGCTTCGGCTGGGGCGGTGGATTGCTCGTTGGCTTTTTCAAAGGTAACGTAGATGCCGTCGTCTTTGGCTTCAACTGCCACGGTTTTGGTATTGATGTACACGTTATCAAAACGGTGGGCATTGTGTTTTTGCCAGACTTTGACCGCTTCGCGATCAGCGCCTTGCATCAAGCCATCCATCATTTCGACCACGTCCAAGCGCGCGCCAAGTGAGGAGTAGACCGTACCCATTTCGAGACCAATGATGCCGCCGCCGATGATGAGCATTTTCTTCGGAACTTGACGCAATTCGAGTGCGCCAGTGGAGTCAACAATGCGTGGATCTTCAGGAATGAACGGCAGTTTGACCACGCGCGAACCGGCTGCGATGATGGCTTTGGCAAAGCGTACGACTTTTTGTGTGCCATCGCCTGCGGTGACTTGCAGGTGGTTGGCATCGAGGAATGCACCGACGCCTTGTACCACATTGACCTTGCGCATTTTCGCCATGCCAGCTAAACCGGTGGTGAGTTTTTTCACCACGCTGTCTTTGTAGTCGCGTAGTTGGTTGATGTCCACGCTCGGTTCGCCAAAGCTGATACCGTGAGCAGATAAATGTTTCGCTTCATCCATAACTGCAACTGAGTGCAGCAGGGCTTTGGATGGAATACAGCCGACGTTCAAACACACACCGCCCAATGTGGCGTAGCGTTCGACTAATACGGTGACCATACCCAAATCCGCTGCGCGGAACGCCGCAGAATAACCGCCCGGCCCTGCGCCGAGCACCATCATGTCACAGGTGATGTCCACGTTGCCGCTGTAGCTGCTGGCCATAGGTGCTACGGGTGCTGCTGGCGTGCTGGTTGGTGCAGAAGTTGCAGACGCTGTCGGTGCTGCGGGTGTTTCTGCCGCGGGCTTGCTTTCGGCAGCGGGTGCTGAAGCAGTTTCAGGCACTTCCAATAGCAGCACCACGCTGCCTTCGGAGATTTTGTCACCCACCGCAACTTTCAATTCTTTGACCACACCGGCGTGTGAGGACGGTACGTCGAGCGTTGCTTTGTCTGATTCGAGCGTGAGCAATGAATCTTCAACTGCAACCGTATCGCCCACTTTGACGTAAATGTCAATCACGGGGATGTTTTTATAGTCGCCGATGTCGGGGACTTTGATTTCAATGATTTGACTCATAAAGTTCCCCTAAAATTAGATCAATACACGGCGAAAATCAGCCAATACGCTGGCCAAATACGCGTTGAATCGCGCTGCGGCCGCACCGTCAATCACGCGGTGATCGTACGACAGAGACAGCGGACACATCAGACGTGGCACAAACTCGCTACCATTCCAAACCGGTTGCATCGATGAGCGTGAAACGCCAAGGATGGCGACTTCAGGGGCGTTGATGATCGGGGTGAATGAGGTACCGCCGATGCCGCCGAGCGACGAGATCGAGAAGCAGCCGCCTTGCATATCGGTTGGCTTGAGCTTGCCTTCACGGGCGTTTTTCGCCAGCTCAGACATTTCCACCGCGATTTCTGAGATGGATTTGGTGTCAGCGGCTTTGATCACCGGTACGACCAGACCATTCGGGGTGTCAGCGGCAAAACCGATGTTGTAGTATTTTTTGTACACGAGGTTGTCGCCGTCCAGCGAGGCGTTGAACTCTGGGAATTTTTTCAGTGCTTGCACACAGGCTTTGATCAGGAAGGCGAGCAGGGTGAATTTGATGCCGGCTTTTTCGTGTTCTTTGTTCAGCTGTACGCGGAAGGCTTCGAGCTCAGTCACGTCGGCCACTTCGTTGTTAGTCACGTGTGGAATCATGACCCAGTTGCGCGACAGGTTTTGTCCCGAAATTTTCT
>CAYZVI010000189.1:0-3168 GCA_964481695.1 uncultured Hydromonas sp.
ATGTCCACGCTGTATATGCCGGGTGAAAAAGTCACCATGCTGCCCGATCATTGGGTGGCGCAATTCAGTTTGGATGAGGGCACAGTTCGTCCGGTGGTATCGATTTACACCACCTATGATGCGACTTTATCGGGAACGGATGCGTTCACCGAGGTGGAAACGCGCATTGAGCGCGTATGCATCAGTGATAATCTGCGCCACGACACGCCGCAAATGCAATTGAGTGCAGCGGATTTGGATGGCGCACGTACGGACTATCCGCGGGCGGCAGAGTTACAGGTGCTGTGGCAAGCGGCGCAAAAACTCAGCGCAATTCGCGATGCGGTGCGTGGTAAGCCGGAGAATAACAACCGTGCGGATTTTTCGTATGAGGTAGAAAATCCAAGCGACGCGCCACTAACGGGCGAAGAACCGATTGCCATCACACAGCGCATGCGCGGTTCGCCGATCGATAAAATCGTATCCGAATGGATGATTTTTTCCAATGTGCAATGGGCCAGTCGCCTGCGTGATCTGCGCATTCCCGCGCTGTTTCGCACGCAGAGCTATATGGGGGTGCGCACCACGACGCACGCGCAACCGCATCTGGCGATGGGCGTACCGGCGTATATGTGGGCGACCTCGCCGTTGCGCCGCTATGCCGACTGGCTCAATCAAATGCAATTGCTGGCAGCAGTACGCTACGGCGTGACCGCGCCGATGAAAGCGCCGTTTCAGCCGAAGGAAGCAGATTTGCTCGCGCGCATGAGTCAGTTTGACGAGAAATATCGCGCGTATGCCGATCAGCAAAAACGCATGGAACGCTACTGGTGCTTGCGCTGGGTGGCGCAGCGCATGAACGAAGGATTGTTTGAAACGCAGGCGATTATGGTGCGAGACAATGTACTGCGTTTGGTTGAAATCCCACTGTATTTGAATACGATTTTACCAGCGGATTTGCCGCTGCAATCGCGTCTACGCGTGCAGTTGCAAGACATAGATTGGGTGAAATTGGACGTTGGTGTGCGTGTGTTGGGACGCGTTGAAGGTGCGGAAGGTTCAGTAGAAGTGTTGATGGATGAGCTGGATGAGGATATCGGTGAAGCGGTGGGCGACAACACTCCCGATACGTTGGATGAGGTGAGCGCGGCTGATGAGGCCGTTGAGCAGGCTGAATCGCGCAGTGAGCAGTTTGAAACCTCCGATAAATAAGCGTTGACCCATTTGAAATAAGCTAAAATTTTTATCTACCCACCAGATACGCCCCTATTACTAATTAACTATGAACTCAGCGCAACAGCAGAACGCCTCTAATCGCCTTGACGCTCGTGCGCAGCGCGAAGCGCGTTGGCTCGCGTTGTGGCAGACACGTTCTGCGCTTACGCGTGCGTTGTGGCCGCTGTCATGGTTGTTTCAAAAAATCACCGGATTGCGCCGTTGGGCGTATCTGCGCGGTTGGAAAGCGCAGTACCGCATGCCTGTGCCGGTCGTGGTGGTCGGGGGTATTATGATTGGTGGTGTGGGGAAAACGCCGATGGTCGCGCAGTTGGTCAAGGATTTGCAACGCGCCGGTTTTCAGCCCGCGATCATCTCCCGTGGCTATGGTTCAGAGGTCGATCAGGAGCGTCGTGTTGCGGCGGTATTGGACGATAGTTTGGCGGCGGAAGTCGGTGATGAGCCTTTGCTGTTACAGCGCAGTACAGGTGTACCCGTTTGGGTGGGGGCTAACCGAGTGGATACCGCGCGCGCTGTCTGTGCCGCACATCCCGAATGCGACGTGATCGTCTGTGATGATGGTTTGCAGCACTATCGTCTGTACCGCGATTTGGAAATCGCCGTGATAGATGATCGGGGTGTGGGTAATGGTTGGTGTTTGCCCGCAGGACCTTTGCGTGAGCCGCCCACACGGTTAAATAGCGTGTCGGCGCTGGTGCATCATCGACGGCAGGCGCAGGGTAATGCGTCAGAAAACCATTGTCTGACAACATTGTCGTGGATGCCTGAGCTATTGACCGTGCCGCAATTTCAAGTACGCTCGCAGCTCAACAGTGCCTATGCTTTGACGCAGGTTCGGCGTACAATAGCATTGCAGGATTGGGCGTCAATATGGGCGGGAAAATCCGTAGGTGCGCAGGCTTTGATGCTTGCGGGCATTGCCCAGCCGCAGATGTTTTTCGATATGTTGGCTGAGTTTGGTATCACCGGCGAGCGTTTGGCGCTGCCCGACCATGCGCCGTTTGATGCGGCTTTGGCGCGGCGTTTGTCTGAGATGGTGGTAAAAAATCACAGTGTCGCCGTATTGATGACGGAGAAGGACGCGGTGAAATGTTTGCCATGGATACATGAGTTTCCTGAGTTGGCAGAGAAAATTTGGGTTGTACCGTTGACGGTAACGCATGATACGGGTTGGCAAGCCTTGAGTGCTTATATCATAGGACGATTGAAGAATTTAAGTCAGATTGTTTGAGTGTTATTGAAATTTAATGACAGACAAGTGTAAGGGATTGTTATGGAAGAAAAATTATTGAGTGTATTGCGTTGCCCGAAAACCGGCGGTGAGTTGGTTCATTGCAGTGCGACAGACAAACAGCCTGAGGGTTTGTATTCCGAGCAGGCGCAGCTGTTGTACCCGATTCGAGACGGCATTCCGGTCATGCTGATTGAGCAAGCGATTGCCGTTGCCGAATAAAGAGACGTCATGACTCCGTTCAAAATTGTCATTCCGGCGCGTATGGGTAGCTCGCGGTTTCATGGTAAACCGCTGGTGCCGATTTTGGGGCGTGCGATGATTCTGCGCGTGACCGAGCGCGCTTTGCAAACGCAGGCGAACGAAGTGGTCGTGGCCACCGATCATGCGGACATTGCAGCGGTTGTGACTGAGGCGGGTTATTCAGCGCATATGACATTGGAACATCATCCATCTGGCACGGATCGCATTGCACAGGTGGCGATAGAGCGCGGCTGGTCGGATGATACGATCGTGGTCAATGTGCAGGGTGATGAGCCAGCGATTGATCCACAGTTGATTACCGCCGTGGCACAGGCTTTGAATGACGACACCTCGTGCGTGATGGCGACGGCAGCGCATCCGCTGCATCAGTTGGCCGATTTTCTCAATCCGAATATGGTCAAGGTGGTGTTGGATGAGCAGCAGCGCGCTTTGTATTTCTCGCGTGCGCCGATTCCGTA
>CAYZVI010000190.1:0-3127 GCA_964481695.1 uncultured Hydromonas sp.
GGTCAAACAGTGCGGCGATTTCGTTCAGTGTGTAGTCGTGGCGCAGAGTGGGTGTTGGGCTTGTCATGGTTGTATTCCTCCAGTGTTATTGTATGGTTTGAATTTGGTTCTGCACTTGGGCAAACCAGCGCTCGAACAGCATTTGTTCAACGGCTTGTAGGTCGTGGCAGTGGGTTTCCCAGTCAGGGTCTATGGCTTGCAGTTGTGAGCTCATATTGTCCAGATGACCTTCTTCTTCCTTGATGATGCTGCGCACATGCACAGGGGAGTGTGCGTTGGTCAGCGCCGCCTGATAGGTGTGGTAGAGCTTCATGGCGCGCACTTCGATCAGGTAGGTGACGTACAGGTAGCAGTGGTTTTTCAGGACACGCCCCGACAAACCTTTTTGCTTGAGGTAGCGCGCGCACGACCAGTCGAGTTTGTGCAGGTAGTGGTAGCTGGCACGCGGTGCGAGTAGGGTATCGCGACGGTAGTCGGACAGTTTTTGCCCGATTTTGCCGATTTGTCGTTTGAGGTAGTGCGCGTGGCGGGCTTCTTCAAAGGCGTGTTGCAGTGTCAATTCGTCCACATGGATCGGGTCAACATAGCCCGCGATTTTGCGCGCGCCGACGGACTCCATCATCGACAGTGTATTGAGCCAGCGGGCATGTACTGCGTTGTCGGCAATGATGCGCGGCAGTAGCCCCGCCAAATGCGGACAGTGGGTTTCGTAGGTGGTCTCAGGTGTCATTGTTTTCCTATGGTTTAAACAATATTCAAATCCGCCGCGCCATCGGTCTGGAGAAATTCGCTGATGTGGCGGTAAATGCTTTGCAACTGTTCGGTGCTGATGCAATACGGCGGGATGAGGTAGAGTACATTGCCTATCGGACGCAGCAGTACACCACGGTTCAGGAAATAGTGGTAGATGCGGTCGCGCTCTTGGCTCAGGTAATGCGAGCCGCCATCGGTGCGTATCGTCATGGCTAAAATCGTGCCGCAGGTGCGGACGTTTTCGACTTTAGGGTGAGCTGCAATCTGGTTGGCAAAGTCACAGTGCGCGTTGGCTATCATCGCACGTGCTTGGCTACACTCGTCGGTCAACAGTAAATCGAGACTGGCCAACGCTGCCGCGCAGGCAATCGGGTTGGCGGTGTAGGAGTGGCCGTGGTACAGCGCGTGGCGCACGTCATCGCTATAAAACGCGTCGTACACCGCTGCGGTACAGAGTGTCACCGCCATCGGCAGCGTGCCGCCGGTCAAGCCTTTGGACAGGCAAATCATATCGGGTGTGACGCTGAGCTGTTCGCAGGCAAATAGGGTGTCGGTGCGACCAAAACCCGTCATCACCTCATCGGCGATCACATACGCACCAGCGGCTTTGGCTGCGGCGAACAGTTGTGATAGTGCATCGGCATCGTGCATTTGCATTCCCGCGGCACCTTGCACCAATGGTTCGACGATCAGTGCGGCGACATCGCCGTTCGCCAATATTGTTTGCAATGCGGCCAAACTCTCGGCCGCACGCTCGCGCGTGGGCACGGGAATGAAGGCAACGTTAAACAGTTTGTCATCAAACGGTTCGGTGAACAGGCCACGGCCGCTGGCGGACATCGCGCCGAAGGTGTCGCCGTGGTAGCCATCGGCCAAAGCGACGATGGTGTGGCGTGGTTGGCCGCGGTTGGTGAAGGCTTGCAGTGCCATTTTGATCGCAATCTCAGTGGCGCAGGAGCCGTTATCCGAGTAAAACACGCGGCGCATCTCGCCAGGTGTGATGGCGAGTAAACGCTCGGCGAGCAGCACCGCAGGTTCGTGTGTGAGATTGGCAAACATGCAGTGTGCCAGTGTCTGTGCCTGCTGGTAAATCGCTTGCGCAATCTGTGGATGCGAGTGACCGTGCAGATTAACCCACCACGAAGACACCGCGTCGATATAGGCGTTGTCGTGCTCGTCGTACAAATGCACGCCTTCGCTACGCACGATGCCCAGTGCGTTTGGGCGCAGCTTCATCGGCGTGTACGGATGCCAAATGACGGCGCGGTCGCGTTCGGTTAAATTTAATATCTGCTTCATAAGGTCCAACATTCGTGTAAAACGCTCAGTTGCGGCGCGATGCGCTCGGCTTGTTGCGCCACGTTGTGCGCGGACAGCTCGTCCATATGGGCGATGTGCGCGAGTATGGGCAACTGACTGTACTGCGTGATGAACTGCTCCGATTCGGTATGTGCGTCACCATTCACAATCAGGCCGAGGATGCGCACGCCGCGTGCTTTGAGCGCGTCAATCGCGGATAGGGTGTGCGAAATGCTGCCCAAATAATGCTGCGCGACCAATACCGTTGGCCAGCCATAGTGCGCGAGCAGATCGGCGACGACGTGGAGATTGTTGATCGGTGAGCACACGCCGCCAGCGGTTTCGATCAACAGCGGGCGGTTGCTGATGGGCGCATGCAAATCGCTCAATTGAATGCTCATTTGCTCGGCGCGCGCTGCGGTATGCGGCGATGCGGCGAGCTGTAATCGATAGGCTTCAGGATGAATCTGCGTGGCGGTACCGCTCAATTGATGCACGGTGTCGCTGTCGGTGCGCTCTAAACTGCCGGCTTGAATCGGTTTCCAGTAGTCGCATTGCAACGCACGAACCAATACCGCCGCGCACACGGTTTTGCCAATGTCGGTGTGTATGCCGGTGAGGGCGATGGGCGTGTAAGCGTGGCTCATGGCTGCACCTCTGTCGATAATGCCGTCCACAAGGTATCGCACAGTAGGCGCAATTCATCATCGGTGTTGAAACTGTGCAGGCAGATGCGTAGCCGCTCGGTTCCGGCGGGAACGGTGGGCGAAAAAATTGGACGCACGTCTAAATGCTGCGCGTGCAATGCTTGGGTCACCGCGTGGGTGCGGTTGACTTCGCCGATGATGAGGCCTTGAATCGCGGTTTGGCTGTCGCACCAGCGTACGCCGACTTTTGACCAGTCGTATTGAGCGCAGCGTTTTTTGAATGAAGCGATGCGCTCGCTCAATCGCGCTCGCTCTGCATGGTTCTGATACAGCCGCGCGTAGGCGCGGGCAATCGCGGTGTAGCCACTCGGCGGTAGTGCGGTGCTGTAAATGAACGGACGGGCGAAGTTGATGAGGTAGTCGATCAG
>CAYZVI010000191.1:0-3092 GCA_964481695.1 uncultured Hydromonas sp.
TCATTTTGCCCAGCGTGGTCGGGCAAATATCAGGGCACTGGGTGTAGCCGAAAAATACTGCGCTGATTTTGCCTTTTTGCGGTGCATTGACTTCCATACGCTCACCATTTTGCGTGGTCAGCGGGATGGTGGTGTGCAGATTGCTGGCGGTGACATTGGCGTTGAGGTACTGGGGCGTCGGCTGGCATGCACTCAGGGCGGCGATCAGCAGCACAGCGGAAAGGGATTTTTTGAGCAAAGGCAACATTATGAATTTCCTTCGGAACGATTTTTTAAACTGGCGGTGAGCGACTCAAGCGACACGGTGCGCACGCCGTCATCGGGCTGCGCGGTCGTCGGCTGCCACACTTGCCCGTAAATGATTTCGAGTGAGAGCTGACGCACACCATCCTCAAACGCGGCTTGCGCTTGCGCACGCCACGGTTCGCGTTCTGCATCAGACTGCGCCTGCAAATTCGGACTAAGCTGCAGCACATCGTGCCACAGCGTCGCGGCATCGTCGTAACCCAAACGCACCGTTTCCACATCCAACACGGGCAAACCAAAGCGCAAATCCTGCAAGCGTCGCCCCATCGCCATGATGGTCGGTAAATGCTGCACCTGCGCGAGCCAGTCGGCATTGCGATTGACCAGCTCGGGTAGAGAACCCGCCCCCAGCGTGGCGAACAGCAGCACGCCGTCCGGTGCAAACCAGCTCGGCAGCTGTGCCAATGCCGCGAGCGTATCGCCTGCGGCGATGGTGTCCAGCACGAACGGCGCGAGCAGCCGTTGTGCGGGTTGGGCTTGCGTCAGTTGTGTATCCCATTGTGCTGGTGCGATGCGCAGCGGCGTTGTGTTGGAGGCAAACGGATTGAGCTTTTTCCACAAGGATTTGTGTTCAGTAATCGGCGCGACATCACCCACACACCACTGCTCCACCGTCGCGTTGGGATACGCGGCGCGCAGATCGTCTGAGGGCAGCGGCGCGGGGCTGATTTCGCGCACGCGTGTCAGCGGTGATTGAATCACCTCGGCGCGGCGCAGCAGGTCGCGGGCGGCGTAGTGCACCAAATTGTCAGGGATACGGGCTGTGGTCATTTTAAATATGGGTTGAAACGCGGCAAAACCAGTTGAATCATGCACGGATACGCCGTAACATG
Organism: uncultured Hydromonas sp.; assembly: GCA_964481695.1. GTDB lineage: Bacteria > Pseudomonadota > Gammaproteobacteria > Burkholderiales > Burkholderiaceae > CTSOIL-112. The sequence continues at coordinate 1,140 of CAYZVI010000191.1, forward strand.
CCGCTAAATGCCCACATTTTAGCATGAGCTACCCATCGCCCCAAACCGTATGTTCACCCATTTTGTCGCATCGCTGAATCAACGCAAAAACCGCCTGTATGACCATTTGGCCAAAAGGGTCGGTGGCTGCGTGCTCTGTGGTCAACCATCGGGAGAAAGCTTGGTATCACCGCGCCTATGTTGGGACTGCGCGCACACGCTAACGCATACGAGCATGGACGAAACCCCGCATCCGCGCTGCACTCAATGCGCCCACCTGCTGCACACCGCTGAGCCGCTCTGCGGCGATTGCCTGACCGATTCGCCTGCGTTTGATCGCAGCTTGGCATTTGCTGATTATGACGGGCAATTACAACACGCCTTGCTGCAATTTAAATTTCACCACGCGCTGCACCTTGCGCCTCTACTGGCCGATGCACTGCGTCATGCCTTGAGCGAATACGCGCAAACGCAGCGTCCCGATGCGCTGATTCTCGTACCCGCCTTGCCCACGCGCGTGCAACAACGCGGATTCAACCCATTGCGCTTAATCATGCAGCACATTGATCTGCGCAGCATTTGGCCGAGCCATACGCCGGTTTTCAGACCCGACGCACTGATGCGCGTACATCACGATCAACTGCAAATTCATGTGAAACCCGATAAGCGGCGCAAACAGGTGAAAAACGCTTTTGCGCTCGCAGCGGACTTTTCACAACGCGGTCAGCACATTGCCGTGATCGACGACATCATCACCACGGGTGCGACGCTGCACGAAATCGCACACACATTGAAACAATCCGGCGCGCGGCAGGTGGATAATGTGTTGATTGCCCGCACGCCGAAGTCGCCAAAGCTTTAAAATAGCGCTTTACCGTTTTTGCACACACATCATGTTTCACATCGTCCTCGTTCACCCCGAAATTCCGCCCAATACGGGCAACATTATTCGCCTTGCGGCGAATACCGGCTGTCAACTGCACCTCATCAAACCGCTCGGCTTCCCGCTGGATGATAAACGCATGGTGCGTGCGGGGCTGGATTACCACGAGTTTGCGAATCTGAACGTATACGAGTCGTGGGCTGATTTTCTCAAGCGCGCCCAGCCCGACGCGACGCGGCTATTCGCCCTGACCACCAAAGGCGCCAACGTATTGACCGACACGCAGTTTGCCGCCGGCGACTGGTTTGTCTTCGGCTCGGAAACGCGCGGCCTGCCCGACGCGGTGCGTGAAACTTTCCCCAGCCCGCAGCGCATCCGCCTGCCGATGATGCCAAACAACCGCAGCCTGAATCTATCCAACAGCGCGGCCATCATCGTCTATGAAGCATGGCGGCAGTGCGGCTTTACCGGTGGGCAGTAACGACACCTCGCGCGAACGCCCCAAAAGACCCGAATTTCAGTTAGACTAACGAACAAGACTTCCCAAAAAGGACACCCCATGAACCAGCCATTTATCGCCCCCACCGAAGTTGCCGAAGACGTCCGTGCCGCCCTCGCCGAAGACATCGGCACCGGCGATTTGACCGCCCTGATGATTGAGCCGACACAGCAGGCGCGCGGCCACGTGATCGCGCGTGAATCCGCCATCCTCTGCGGTCAGCCGTGGTTCGACGAAGCATTCAAGCAAGTTGACCCGAACGTCACGATTACATGGCATGTCAAAGAAGGCGAGCGCATCGAGCCGAATCAAGTTTTGGTCGAAATGCACGGTGCGGCACGCTCACTCGTGACCGCCGAGCGCACCGCACTGAACTTTTTGCAACTGCTCTCCGGCACTGCGACGACAGTAAACACTTACGTACAAGCCATCGCAGGTACAAAAACCCGCGTGGTGGACTCGCGCAAAACCATCCCCGGTTTGCGTCTGGCGCAAAAATACGCCGTGCTCGTTGGCGGTGGTGCGAACCACCGCATCGGTTTATACGACGGCATTTTGATTAAAGAAAACCACATCGCCACCGCTGGCGGCG
>CAYZVI010000192.1:0-3067 GCA_964481695.1 uncultured Hydromonas sp.
GTCTGCCAAAACGTTGACAACGCGACCGCACAGACCTTGGTCTTGATGCGTCACGCCCACGCCCGCAGCCGCTGAATCACCCGCGATCAATAGACGCAATGGTGATTTAGTCGCATCACCACACCGCCCATTGCGTTCGCCCTCCGGCTCAGGCAAGCGCGGCGTGACGGCGTGCGTGTACAGGGCTTGTGGCAGTAGGATCGGCCACAAACCGACTAGCGCGAGTGTTTCTACCGTCTGTTTTACCTTCATGCGCTCATTTTATCTGGGGATCGCAATCCATTTACAGTGCTTTGAGCGCGGGATCGACTTTTTGCAACAGTTCGTCGGTAATCATCCCGCCGGAGAATTTCGCCACCGTTGCCAGCGACATGGCTTTTGCCATGGCAATTTGCGGGTGTGTTGAAAATCCCGGTAAATGCTGCTCAATCGCTGCTTTCGCTGACTCGTCTTCGAGCAAATCTTTCACCGTGGACTCAATGGAAAAGCGCGGTGCAGCGGGTTTGGTTTCAGCTGCAGGGGTTGCTTGAGCCGATGACGCGGCAGATTTTTCCGCTGCGCTGTGCAAATTCACCAATGGCTTGAGTGCTGCGAATTGACCATCGCGTTTGCCCTGCCACGCGGCCACGGCTTCGGCCATTTCCATCGGGTCAAACATGGCGCTTTGCAGCACTGCCATGTGGCGCAAGGCTTCCTCAGTGCTGTGGTCGCGCGCGTAGTTGATCGCAGTTTTGCAGCCTGCTACGGCCGCCGGTGATTTGGCGGCAATGGATTTCGCCAGTTTCAGTGCGTGTTCCAGCGTAGCGGCGGCGTCTGGCAAAACGGCGTTGACCAAGCCGACGGACAAGGCGCGTTCAGCCGGTATGCGTTCGCTGGTGTAGGCCATTTCGCGCACCACGCCGAGCGGGATCATTTTAGGCAAACGTTGCAATACACCCAAATCCGCAACCATGCCGATTTGCGTCTCTTGCAGTGAGAAGAACGCATCCGACGAGCACACGCGGATGTCGCAGGCAGCGATCAAGTCCAAGCCGCCGCCGATACAACCGCCCTGCACGGCGGCGATCACCGGAAAGCGTGCCTGTTCCAGTACGTTGAAACATTCCATCAGTGCCATCAAGCCGTTTTGGAAACCCAGACGATCACGTGGCGTTTGCGTGCTGAATGCGTCGCCGAGATTGGCAAATACATCCAGCGCCATGCCTGCACAGAAATGTTTGCCGGTCGAACTGATGACCAGGGCACGGGTTTCGCCGCTGGCATCCAACTCGCGCACCGCGTCGCGCAACAGCGGGAAAAACTGCGGTGTCATGGTGTTGAGCTGGTTTGCGCGCGTGAATTGCAGATGCGCCACGCCCGCATCTACGCTGATGCTGAAGTATTCGTTGGTTTTTGTTTCAATATTTGCTGCCGTTGTTGTGGTCGATTCGGCATTTTGGGTCGCTTCAGGCGCTTTAGACAAGGCTTGCAATTCGCTATCTATGCTGTTCAAAACCTCATCGCTGATCAAACCGCGGGCAAATTGCGCCACGGTTGCCAGCGGCATTTTGGCGGCCATGGCCAACTGTGGATGCGCGGAAAAGCCCGGCAGGTGTTTTTCCAAAATGGCTTTGGCGGCTTCATTGGCGAGCAAGGTTTTGACGGTGGATTGTTTGGACAATGCCGGTGCGCTGGTAGGCGCATCGGCTTTTTTCTCCAGATCAAAGCTGGCGGCCAACTCTGTGCCCTGCTTGATCGCGCGTTTCGCATCCAGCTCTGTTGCCACGTCCGCACCACCGATCAAATGCACGCGACAACCGGCCGCTTCCAAGCCTGCTTGCAGTTCGCGCAACGGCTCCTGCCCCGCGCAGATGATGACGTTATCCACAGGCAAGGTGTGTGATTGATCATTGACGGTGATGTGCAAACCGGCATCGTTAATGCGGTCGTATTGCACACCGGCCATCATCTTCACATCGCGCGCTTTGAGTGAAGCGCGGTGTATCCAGCCGGTGGTTTTACCCAAGCCGTCGCCGACTTTGCTCGCTTTGCGTTGCAGCAGATGGACGTTGCGCTCCGGCGTAGGTGCAGCCGCCGGACGCAGACCGCCGGCTGTGGCGTAGTTTGTGTCCACGCCCCATTCGGCATAGAAGGATTCGAGCGGATTCACCTGCGCGCCGTACTGGTGGGTTATGTATTCGCCTACGTCAAAGCCGATACCGCCCGCGCCGATGATGGCAACGTTTTTACCCACGGGTTTTTCGTCGCGCAGCACGTCCAGATAATTCATGACTTTGGGATGATGCACGCCGTCAATCGCCGGGGTACGCGGCACAATACCGGTGGCCAAGATGATTTCATCGTAGCCGCCCTGCACCAGCATATCGACCGTAGCGCGGGTGTTGAGCTGTACGTTTACGCCGCGCAATTCGAGTTGACGCGCGAAATAGCGCAAGGTTTCGTTGAATTCATCCTTGCCCGGCACTTTTTTGGCGATATTGAACTGGCCGCCGATTTTGTCCGATGCTTCGATCAGCGTGACGTGATGACCGCGTTCGGCGGCGGTGGTGGCGAATGCCAAACCGGCAGGCCCTGCGCCGACGACCACGACTTTTTTCGGTGTGGTCGTGGGTTTGATTTGCAAAATGGTTTCGTGGCAGGCACGCGGATTGACCAAGCACGAGGTGATTTTACCGGCGAAGGTGTGATCCAGACAGGCTTGATTACAGCCGATACAGGTGTTGATTTCATCCGCGCGGCCTTCGCGTGCTTTGACCATGAACTGCGAGTCGGCGAGGAAAGGGCGCGCCATCGAGATCATGTCGCTTGCGCCTTCGGCCAGCAGTTGCTCGGCGACGTCGGGCGTGTTGATGCGGTTGGTGGCAACCAGCGGGATGCCGACTTTGCCCATCAGGCGTTGCGTCACCCACGCGAATGCACCGCGCGGTACGGCGGTGGCTATGGTCGGGATGCGCGCTTCGTGCCAACCGATGCCGGTATTGAGAATGGTAGCGCCGGCTTTTTCGAGGGCTTGCGCCAGTTGCACCACTTCGTCAAAGGTCGAGCCGCCTTCGACCAGATCGAGCAT
>CAYZVI010000193.1:0-3061 GCA_964481695.1 uncultured Hydromonas sp.
AATATGGTTGAGCAACAAATCCGTCCATGGGACGTGCATAATTTTGCTTTGTTGGACACCTTGCATCAGTTGCCACGTGCAGATTTTGTGCCTGAATCATTGCGCCCGTTTGCCTACATGGACATTGAGTTACCACTGGTGATCAATGGTAAAGACACACGTACCAAGCTCATGCCACCGCGCTTGCTCGCACGCATGGTACAGGAGTTGGATTTGCAAGGCACAGAAAGCGTCGCACTGATCGGCTTGGGCGATGGCTATTTGGCGGCACTGCTGGCCAAATTCGCCCGCATGGTTACCGCCTATGAAATCAACGAAGACATCCTGCGTTTTGCTCAAAACAACCTCAATCATGCCAAAGTGCACAACGTGAACTACGAGCTGACCAATGGCCTGAAAGCCAGCGCGGATAAATTCGATGTTCTCGTGCTCGCCGGTAGCGTCGCACGCCTAACGCCAGCGTTATTGAATAAAATTACTGTTGGCGGTCAAATGCTCGCCGTCGTTGGCGCCCCCGATGCCGCCACTATGAACGCCGTCATGGTCACTCGCACCGATGAGCAATCATGGTCACAAAAAATTTTGTTTGAAACGATTTTGTCGCCCCTGTCTGACGAAAGTGGCGCCACACATGCAGCCGGTAGCGCAGCGCACTTCACCTTCTAATGATTGAGTTGATCTTGTCGAAAGTTGTTATGCGTCATTCTCGTTTGCCCTTTATCCTCACCACACTGAGTATCGCGCTGGGTGCTGCACTCATGGCTCAACCAGCGCATGCGTACGATCTGTGGCAGGCGTATCAGGACGCGCAGCAAAACGATCCGACGTATTTAGCGAGCGCCGCACAAACCGACGTACTCAATGCGCAAAAGTCACAAGTGCGTGCAGCCGTCATGCCTACGGTTACAGTTTCCGGCGGCGTATACAGCACGCGTAAACAGTTCTGGGGCAACACCAACGCCGTTGACAGTCATAAACGCCCCGCCTCGCTCACGGTCGGATTGAATCAGCCGATCTTTGCACTCGACAAACTCACCGCACTCAAGCAAGTGGATGTGCAAAGCTCTATCATTGAGTTAAAAGTAGCGCAAGCCAAGCAAGAGCTCATCACCCGCGTAGTACAGGCCTACTTCAGCACGTGGTTGGCTGAGCACAATGCCCGTGTCGCCGACAGCATGGCAAAGGCAGCCGAGCGCCAATTGCAGATGGCTAAGAAGAACTTTGAGGTCGGTAATACCACGGTCATTGACACGGAAGAAGCCGCAACCGTATGGCACAACGCACAGGCCTCGCTGATCAATGCACATACCGCTTGGGACAATGCAAAAAACACCCTCGAATCCGTCGTTGGTCATCCGATCACCGAACCACTCTCAGGAATTCGTGCGCCGCTCAAACTGAAAATGCCCGTACCCGGCACAGCGGACTCATGGGTAGAAAAAGCCAAGCAAGGCAACTACAACGTTCAAATTGCCCAGCTCAACTACCGATTCAACACCTTGGACACGCAGCGCATCGGGCAAAAACGCCTGCCTCAGGTCAATGTCGTGGCCAAGCGCACGTGGAGCAACACCGACTTCCGACGTGACAGTGATGAGCAAGCCGCTACTACCACCGTTGGCTTGGAAGTATCCATGCCGATTTTCGATGGTGGTTTGATCGGCGGTCAAGTGCGCGAAGCGCAAGCGCAGGAAAATATCAGCTTCCAAACTCTGCGCGCCACGCAACAAAACGTCGCCCAGTCCACCCGCGCCGCATACAATCAAGCCGTCAGCGGATTAGCGACCATCAATGCCCTAGAAAGCGCCCGTGGAGCCGCACAAAAATCCGCCGATGCCAATATGCTGGGCTATCAACTGGGCATGCGCATCAACATTGACGTACTCAATGCGCAAAACACCTACGCACAATCACAATACAATTTGGCGCAGGCACAGTACAACACGATTTTGGGTAACGTTAATTTAAAAGCGGCCATTGGGCAATTGGGCGATGAAGATGTACAGTACATCAATGCACTCTTGGGTAACAACGCTGCTCTTCCCTCACGAAAAGCCAATTAAACCGCGCACCAAAAAAGCCGACTCATCGTCGGCTTTTTTATAATGTCTTATCCCTACAAAGGCAAACTATTGTGTCGGCGTCGGCATCACTGTTGGTCGCTCACCTACTACAGCTTTCAACTCCAAACTTTGACCGTTGCGTTGGATGGTCAATATTGCCGTTTCACTCGGTTTGAGCTGCGCAACTGCGCTCACCATCGTATTCACATCCGGAATACTCACCTCATTCACTTTAGTCAAAATATCACCGACCTGCACGCCCGCTTGCGCTGCTGGGCCATTGGTCGCAACGCTGGCAATGATCACGCCGGAAGCATTCGGTAAATTAAATGCACGCGCCATCTGCGGCGTAATATTTTGACTGCTCGCCCCGATATAGCCGCGCGAGACCTTGCCGGTTTTAATCAACTCCTGCGCAACCTGTTGCAGTGTCGAAACAGGAATCGCAAAGCCAACGCCAGCATTTCCCGTATTGTTCCCCGTACCCGAATTAACAATAAAATTATTAATACCGACCAAATTACCATTCGAATTAATCAGCGCACCGCCTGAATTACCCTCATTAATCGCCGCATCGGTTTGAATGAAATTTTCAAACGTATTCACACCCATTTGTGTACGGTGCAACGCCGAGACAATCCCCATCGACACGGATTGCCCCACATCAAATGGATTACCAATCGCGAGCACCACATCACCCACACGCAACTCATCTTCACGCCCCATCGTAACGGGGGTCAAATCGGGCAAATCAATTTTCAACACCGCCAAATCATTGTCTGGGTCAACGCCAATCAATTTTGCCGGCGCATCTCGGTTATCATCCAGCACCACCTGGATCTGCGTAGCGCCAGAGATCACATGCTGATTGGTCACGACATAACCTTGCGCATCAATGATGACGCCTGAGCCACTGCCCTTTTCCACACCGGCGGTCGCGCTATTGGTCGTATAAATGCGCACCACCGAAGGAATGGCTTTGGCCACCGCTTCATGGT
>CAYZVI010000194.1:0-3046 GCA_964481695.1 uncultured Hydromonas sp.
TGATGGAAGTTATGATAACCCTCGCCCCATGTGAACAAGGCCAAAACCGGATTGTCACGCGCTGTATTGGTATCGGTATAAGGCTGTTTGCCGCTGACATGCGCCCATGAGTTGATGAAGAAGGTGAAATGGTGGCTCACGACCAAGCGCAATAATCCTGCCAACAGCATCACACCCGCCACATCATCTACCATGTAGCCAATCGCGAGCGGAATGCCAAAGTTGGTCGCCAGTGCCAGCGGTACATAGTAATTGTGCTGGAACATTACCATTTTGTCTTTCAACAGGTCAGGCGAATTTTTGTAGTCCAGATGGCCGCTTGGGTAATCACGCAGCATCCAGCCAATATGCGAGAACCAGAAACCGCGTTTGGCTGAATAAGGATCCAAATCCAGATCATCAACATAGCGGTGGTGATTTCGATGGCCGGAACTCCAGTTCAAAATAGAGTTTTGCACCGTCATTGTGCCAAAAATCATCAATACGAATCGTACTGGCCAGCTCGCTTCATACGCACGATGCGACCACAAACGATGATAGCCCGCGGTGATGCTCAGGCCGTTTAATGCCAAGACAATTACGAAAGAAACCCAAGCAGCCATGCTGAAATCATGCGACCAAGCATACCAAGGAATTAAAACCAGCGCAGCTAAGGGGGTTAAGGTGAGTACTATCAAAGCAGGCCAGTTAATCGGTGCTTTAACAGTAGGGGTATTTGAACTCATAAAATGTATTTCCTTCAGTCAGAATGAGTTGGTTGCAATGGTATTCATGCAAAAACGATGGCACCATCAAAGAAACGCATCCTAAACAACAATATAGGCGTTTCATACAAATCTCTTATTATCATACGCGAATCACCTCGTACACGGTGTCATTTAGCCGTATTTATTTGTTTTTGTGGTCGGTGTGATGCGTTGTTTTGTAGGTAAAGGTTTACATGAAATAATGCTGATGCTACATCGTTATTCTCATATTCAATTACAGTAAAGAGCCTTCATTTGCCGGTGGTGTCAAACCAAAATGTTGGTAGGTCAGTGAACTGGCGATGCGCCCGCGCGGGGTGCGTTGCAGATAGCCCTGTTGGATCAAATATGGCTCAATGATGTCCTCGATGGTGTCTTTGGCTTCACCGATAGAGGCGGCGAGATTGTCCAGACCGACGGGGCCGCCATTAAAGCGGTATAAAATCGCTTCAAGCAGTTTTTTATCCATCACGTCCAGTCCGGCGGAATCCACATCCAGCATTTTCAGCGCGGCATCGGCGATGGTTTGCGTGATGATGCCGTTGCTTTTCACCTGCGCGTAGTCGCGCACACGGCGCAGCAGGCGGTTGGCGATGCGCGGCGTACCACGCGAGCGGCGGGCGATTTCGCTCGCGCCTTCAAGTTCGATCTGACAGCCGAGCAAGCCTGCTGAACGGGTGACGATGTGGGTCAGCTCGGGGATGGTGTAGAACTCCAGTCGGCCGACGATGCCGAATCGGTCGCGCAGCGGGTTGGTCAACATGCCCGCGCGTGTGGTCGCACCGATCAGGGTGAAGGGTTTGAGATCGAGTTTGACCGAACGTGCGGCGGGACCTTCGCCGATCATGATGTCGATTTGATAGTCCTCCAGCGCGGGGTAGAGGATTTCCTCCACCACGGGCGAGAGGCGATGGATTTCGTCGATGAACAATACGTCGTTGGTTTCCAAATTGGTCAACAGCGCGGCCAAGTCACCCGCACGCTCCAGCACGGGGCCGGAGGTTTGCTTCAGATTCACGCCCATTTCGCGCGCGATGATGTGTGCGAGCGTGGTTTTACCCAAGCCGGGCGGGCCAAACAGCAGGGTGTGATCCAATGCCTCTTGGCGTGTGCGTGCCGCACCGATGAAGATATCGAGCTGCTCGCGGATTTTTTGCTGACCGACGTATTCATCCAGCATTTTCGGACGCAACGCGCGCTCGGATTGCTCCTCGTGCATATTCAGCGGCTCTGCCTCGATCAGGCGTTCTTGCGTGGCTTTGCTCGGCAGTTGGGCGGAGAAGTCGTCGGTGATGATTTGGCTCATGGTGCGGTTTTTGTCCAGAGGGTTGTGTCCCGATTATTTAGAAAATTGTTGCAGTGCCCAGCGGATGCCGTTGTTCACATCCAAGTCGTTCGGGAAGTTTTTCAGTACGAGGTTGATTTCTTTTTCCGCGTAGCCGAGCGCGATCAGCGCGGCGTACACGTCCACGCGTGCCGAAGTATCGACCATTGGGCTGTCGGCTTTGTGGTCGAACGAGAGCTTGGCGACTTTGTCTTTGAGCTCCAGCACCAGCCGCTCGGCGGTTTTTTTGCCGATGCCGGGTATGCTGGTCAGGCGTGAGATGTCTTGCGCCGCGACCGCTTGCTGCAAATCATCTGAGGACAGTCCGGAGAGTATGCCCAGCGCGGTGCGCGCGCCGATGCCGGTGATTTTGATGAGTTGGCGAAAGCTCGCGCGCTCGGATTCGGAGGCAAAGCCATACAGCACATGGGCATCTTCACGAATGGCCAAATGTAAATAGAGATTGGTTTTTTGCCCAATTTCAGGGAGCGTATATAATGTGCTCATCGGCACGTCGATTTCGTAGGCGATGCCTGAAGGCGTGTCTATGACCACGGTCGGTGGTTTTTTGTCGATCAGGATGCCGGTGATGCGTGCGAACATAATGGGTTGTATATGAGAAGTTGTCAAATGGATGGGGCGAATTATCGCACATCCCTTGTGCGTTGCGGGATTGAATTACATGTATAGAGAAGGTGGTGAACGGTTGTGAATATGCGTCGTATCGGGAGCTGGCTGGGCGTGCTTTGGGCATTGCCGATTACCTTGCCGGTATTGCTGTTGATTGGAATCTTGCGTGCGCGTTGGCTGGGTGGCGGCGTTCGCTGGTCGCGCGTGCGCTATGGCGATACCACGGCGCTGGCAGTCTGGGGTGGTGCGCTTGATGGGTTATTGCGTCGTTTACCATTGGGCATCGTCGATGGTATGACGCTCGGGCATGTGGTGCTGTTTCGCAATTCGTGGAAGATGCGCGGCA
>CAYZVI010000195.1:0-3034 GCA_964481695.1 uncultured Hydromonas sp.
TCGCGAATGTTTGCAGCTTGTTTACCTTTAGGACCATCAACGATCTCAAAGCTGACGCGTTGTTCTTCCTTCAAAGTTTTGTAGCCATCCATCTCGATAGATGAGAAGTGTGCGAACAAGTCCTCGCCACCACCATCAGGAGTGATGAAGCCAAAACCTTTGCTGTTATTAAACCATTTTACGGTACCGGTAGCCATACCCAGCCATCCTTATTCAAAACAAAAAAAATACATCCCCGCCGTTTACGCTCAGACTTATTCATGCCTAATTGCAAGCTGTGAGAATCACTTACTGCGTTTGTTTTACTTCACGCATAGCGCGATTGTTGACGCTTTTGGGATACTTGTCAAGCGATAACGTTGAATTTGTGAGTTTTACCCATAAATACTGGTTATATTGGGTATAAACGTCTTGAAAAAGTGCCGATTTGTCGCTGGTTTGAGCGCTGCGCGGCTTTGATTTTTCGGTTAAGATGATGTGTAAATTCGCAGTGAAATAGCAGCTGTGAGCAGTGATATTTTAAAGTTTTGAATACAGATGACGACGAAAAAATCGAATCAAGCGGGACACAGCGAGGTCATTGAATTAGATCGCCAAAAAGTGGTAACGCCACCACCGATGTATCAGGTGTGGTTGTTGAATGATGACTACACACCGATGGATTTTGTGGTCGAGGTGTTGGAGTGCCATTTTGCTAAAACGCAGAATGAAGCGGAGCTGGTGATGCTCAAAGTACATCATGAGGGCAAGGCCATCTGCGGCGAATATCCGCGTGATATTGCGGAGACCAAGGTGGTGCGGGTCACGCGTTTTGCGCGCGAAAGCGGACATCCGCTGCAATGCGTATTAGAAGCGAATTAAAAGTTTTGCTTGTTTAAAAGGTTGATAAGGGAGGGCATATGATTGCTCATGATTTGGAAGTGACCTTGCACTTGGCATTTGTCGAGGCGCGCAAATCCCGCCACGAGGATTTGACTTTAGAGCACTTATTGTATGCCTTGCTCGACAATCCGCTGGCAGCCGATGCGCTCAATGCGGTGGGAGTGAATATTGCCCAGCTTAAAGCGGATTTACAAGAGTTCATGGCGAAAAACGTTGTGCCACTTAAAGGCTCGGATGAGGTAGAAACCACGCCGACGCTGGGTTTTCAGCGTGTGATGCAGCGTGCGGTGGTGCATGTGCAATCCGCAGGACACGAAGGCAAAGAGGTCAACGGTGTGGATGTGCTGATCGCGATGTTTGGTGAAAAAGACTCGCATGCGGTCTACTTCATGCGTAAGCAGGGGATTGATCGACTCGATTTGACCCAATACGTTTCACACGGCATTCGTAAAACCGCAGTGGCATCTTCGTCATCCGGCGCGACAGGTGCAGCGTCGCAGCAAGATCAATCAGGCAATGTGACGGATAAAGCGGGTGCAGAAAAAGCTGAAAGCGCCCTGGATAAATATGCACAGAATCTGAATCGTATGGCTGAAGAAGGGCGACTTGATCCGCTGATCGGACGTGAGGCCGAAGTGCTTCGCACCGTCCAAGTTCTCTCGCGCCGTCGCAAAAATAATCCGGTTTTGGTGGGTGAGGCAGGCGTCGGTAAAACCGCGATTGCCGAAGGGCTGGCGTGGAAAATCGTGCGCGGTGATGTGCCCGATGTTTTGGCGCATTCAACGATTTACGCTTTGGACATGGGCGCGCTCATGGCCGGCACGAAATATCGAGGCGACTTTGAACAGCGTTTGAAAGACGTGCTCAATGATTTGGAACAGCACAGCGGTGCGATTTTGTTTGTCGATGAAATTCACATGTTGATCGGCGCGGGTGCGACCAATGGTAGCGCGATGGATGCGAGCAACCTCATCAAACCGGCGTTGTCGAACGGCACGCTGCGCTGCATCGGCGCAACCACGTTTGACGACTATCGCCGCGTGTTTGAAAAAGACACCGCGCTGGCTCGGCGCTTTCACAAAATAGATGTGGTTGAGCCGAGTGTGGCACAGACCATTGATATTCTCAAAGGTTTGAAATCGCAATTTGAGGTTCATCATCAAGTGAAATACGCGCCGTCGGCGATTATTGCGGCGGCGGAGTTATCCGCCAAATACATGAACGAACGATTTTTGCCTGACAAGGCGATTGACTTGATGGACGAGGCGGGTGCGGCGCAACGCGTACTGCCCGTAGAACAACGTAAAAAGCAAATCACCAAAGCCGACATCGAAGAATTGATCGCAAAAATCGCACGTATTCCACCGAAATCCGTCAGCACCGATGCACGTACCAAACTCAAGCATTTAGAGCGCGATTTGAAAAATTCGGTATTCGGACAAGACGAGGCGATTGTCGCGGTCGCATCGGCGATTAAAATGGCGCGCGCTGGTTTGGGTCATACCGACAAACCGATTGGATCTTTTTTATTCACCGGTCCGACCGGCGTGGGTAAAACCGAATTGGCGCGTCAATTGGCGTTTACCTTAGGTATTGAGCTGATTCGCTTTGATATGTCCGAGTATATGGAGCGTCACGCGGTCAGCCGTCTGATCGGTGCGCCGCCGGGCTATGTGGGTTTTGAGCAGGGTGGCTTATTGACGGATGCAGTGACGAAAAAGCCGCATGCGGTGCTGTTGCTCGATGAGATTGAAAAAGCGCATCCGGATATTTTCAATATCTTATTGCAAGTAATGGATCATGGATCACTGACGGATAATAATGGCCGGACGGCGGATTTTCGCAATGTCATCATCATTATGACGACCAATGCGGGCGCGCGCGCCATGCAGACACATGCGCTGGGCTTTGCCAAAGCGACGGTCAGCCAAGATAACAGCGAGGACATTAAGCGTGCGTTTAGCCCCGAGTTTCGCAATCGTCTGGATGGCGTGGTTTCGTTCAAGGCTTTGGATGAAAACGTGATTTTGCGCGTGGTGGATAAATTCCTGATGCAGCTGGAAAATCAACTGCACGAGAAAAAAGTGGAGATCAGCTTTTCAGATGTTTTACGCAAGCATTTGGCTAAGGTTGGCTTCGATCCGCTCATGGG
>CAYZVI010000196.1:0-3015 GCA_964481695.1 uncultured Hydromonas sp.
CGGGGAGCCAAAAAATTCCCAAACCCTCACTGTTATCAGTGAGGGTTTTTTGTTAGGATGCGATATTCCTCAATATTTTGCTCTACAGGTGAATCATGCATCTCACCGTTTCTATTCAGTACACCACCCAGTCCAACGAAAACATTCGTTTACACATTCAGTCAGCGAATGATCAGCGCATCATTCACATGAGCTATACGGATGGACGATCGTGGACCACTGAATTGGATTGGGATGGTAGCGCATTCGACTATCACTTTAGCATCGTTGATGCACATGGTGGAACGCTGCGTACAGAGCATCACAACCGTACTTTTGCACCGAATGCTTATTCAGAGCGAACTGGCTTACACCTCTGCGCACACTGGGATTTGCCAAACTTTGCAGAGCATATTTTGGATAACAAGGTTTTTCACAACCGCGCACCCTCAACCCAGCTACAGCCGCTTTCAGTCCAGCGGCATCATACGCATGTGTTTCAAATCCATGTACCGCTGTATCCGAGTCATTGGCGCTTGTGCCTATCGGGCGGTACCGATGCGCTCGGTCATTGGCAAACGGGGCAGTTTGTGCCGATGCAGCAAGTTGCCATGGGTGTTTGGCGTGCGGCAGTGGATTTAGCAAACGTGCATGATGGTTTTGAATACAAGTATGGTATTTTTGACGCACACACTGACCGGTTTATTGCGTTTGAGGATGGTGACAATCGCTTTTGCTCTGCGCCTTTCACGACGGATTCTGATGCACTGCATGTAATTCACGATGCGGGTTATCGTTTTTTGCCGGAGCAATTGTGGCGTGCGGCGGGCGTGGCGATTCCGGTCTTTTCACTACGCAGCACGCGGTCACTGGGCAGCGGGGAGTTTTCGGATTTAAAATTACTCGGTGATTGGGCACACAAGATCGGATTGTCCATAATTCAGCTGCTGCCGATCAATGACAGCACGGTGAATTATTCGTGGCTGGATCAGTATCCGTATTCGGCCATTTCTGTGTACGCGCTGCATCCACAATATTTGTCCCTGCTGGATTTGCCGTATGCCTTACCTGCCGCACAACAAGCGGAATTCAAGCAAGAGCAAGCTCAACTGAACGCAAGCCCTCAGGTTGATTTCGAACGCATGATACGTGCGAAATGGCGCTTGATTCGCACAATATTTCAGACGCATCATGCAGCCATCTTGCGCGATGTCGGATTGGCGCAGTTTATCGAGGAGCGGGCGCAATGGCTCAAACCGTATGCTGTTTTTTGCGCGCTGCGGGATCAGCTCGGTGGCGTGGACTACACACAATGGGGACGCTACTCGAGCTTCACGCCCGCCTTGATTGACGAGTTATTCGAGCCAAGCAACGCGCTGTTCGATGAAATCATGCTGTATTGTTTCGTGCAATATCACCTGCATCTGCAACTGCGCGCAGCCACGCAATACTTGCATGGCTTGGGCGTGTCACTCAAAGGCGACCTGCCGATTGGCGTGCGTCGCCACAGTGTGGACACATGGATGGAACCGGAGTTATTCTCCATGGATTTTCAAGCCGGTGCGCCGCCGGATATGTTCTCCGACCTGGGGCAGAACTGGGAGTTCCCAACCTACAATTGGGCACAAATGAAAGCGGACGACTACCAGTGGTGGGCCAGCCGCTTGGCTGCGATGTCTCAGTATTTTGATGCACTGCGCATCGATCACATTTTGGGGTTTTTCCGTATTTGGCGTATTTCAAACGAAGCGACGCAAGGCTTGCTCGGTTATTTTTATCCGGCGAAAGGCGTGACGCGAGAAGAACTGGAGCAGCGCGAAATTGATTTTGATGCGACACGCGACTGCTCGCCACTGATTACCGACGAATTTTTACAAAACATTTTGGGTGAGCAAACATCCTCGGTGATTGCGCGTTATTTACAACCCAGCGAACATGCGCCAGAACAATACGTTTTCCAAGCAGAATTCGACACGCAGCGCAAGGTTGAAGCCTACTTTGATGCTCATCACGATGCAGACCATCCGCTCAAACCGCATCTGCTGGCAATCCACAGTAATGTACTCTTCATCACAGAGTTGACGGACGATAACATCGTTTACCATCCGCGCTTTAACCTGCACAAAACATTCGCCTATCAAACACGTTCGGCAGAACAACAGCACAAACTCGACGCACTGTACCACGACTACTTTTTCGTACGACAAGAAGCCTTGTGGCGCGCCAGCGGATTGGAAAAACTACCCGCGCTACAGCGCGCAACCCATATGCTGATCTGCGCCGAAGATTTAGGACTGGTACCCGACTGCGTACCACAAGTGTTAGACGAACTCGGCATTATCGCGCTGAAACTACAACGCGCGCCGAAAGAACACATTCCGTTCTACGACCCAGAAAAACTCGGATATATGAACGTCACCACCACCTCCAGCCACGACAGCAGCACCCTGCGCCAATGGTGGGCGGAAACCCCAACACTCACGAAACAATACTACGACGAGCAATTGCAACGCATCGGCGTTGCACCCAGCGAACTCACGCCCGCATTGGCCGAGCAAATCATACGACAAAACCTACAATCCCCCGCCATGCTGGCGATTTTCCCATTACAAGATTGGCTCGCAGCTTCAGAAGCGTTACGTCATCCGAATGCCCATGCAGAACGCATCAACGACCCCGCCAATCCCGATCAGCGCTGGGCGTACCGAATGCACGTCACACTGGAAGAGCTGTTGAGCGCGGATACGTTTAACCGAGAAGTGGCAGACTGGATTGCACTGTCTGATCGACATCTCACGTAAAAGCATTTAGCGATAAAAGCACAAGAGCGTGATTAACACCACGCTCTTGTTTTAACGATGCGATTCGGCCTCAACGATTTCGACTCAGAAACGCACGTGTCAAAATAAGTCCTTTGCGCCATTGACGTCGAATAAATCCGACTTTTAAACGCTGTAGCCCGCCAGACGCAATCAGCTCATCTCGTTGTTTTAGCAAGGTATGCAGCGTCGCCTCGCAGGTCGTATAGCCCTTCAG
>CAYZVI010000197.1:0-2980 GCA_964481695.1 uncultured Hydromonas sp.
TTAGTTTAAAGGGTTCTACTTTTAGGTGCTGGCTTTTTTAGGGGGTATTACCGAGGGTGTTCGTTATCAAATCAAAATAATACGATTTTGTCAATGTGTTTTTTAAGAGAGGTGTCATATGAACCACATCTATAAATGTAAATTTAATCGTAAAAGCGGAACTTATACTGCTGTGTCAGAGATTGCAAAAGGCAATGGAAAAGGTAGCGTGGTATTACAGGTTTTGTCTGTCTTGATGTTGTCTTTTACTATGGCTGGGGCACAAGCCACTCCGGTTGTGGTTGGTAATGACTGGGTACAAGCTGGCGTCAGTGATTATGGAACACTTGGTTCTAACAATAATACTCCTCCAGGGATTTTATATGATCCGACAGGCACGCACACCTTCAATCCAAAAACGGATTATTTAACGCCAGGCTCTCCTTGGCAGATATTTGCCGTTAAAACTGCCGAAACAGGTTTACAAGTTAATAATAATGAGGGTCTTCAGGACATTAAGACTACAGTGAGCCCAACCAGCACCAGTACAGGAAGCATATCTTCCGCTACATGGTCAGGACAATATGGGGATTTTTACAACATCACCAATAATTATAGCGTGGACAAGACCATAAAAGGTATTGCGGTAGAGACAGCGCTAACAGCGCTTAAAGATTTGAGTGATGTCAAATTTGTGACCGCGCTGGATCCCGATCCCGATGTGGGATATCATGGTGTGTCTGAGACCAATAATGGTCGCGGTACTACTACTACTTTTGCACCTGAAGATTGGGTGTACTCAGCGGGTGCAGTTACGGGTTTCCCTATTGGTATTTACTCAACTTCTGCGTATCGGCATAACACAGGTATATCATCAAAATGGTCAAC
Organism: uncultured Hydromonas sp.; assembly: GCA_964481695.1. GTDB lineage: Bacteria > Pseudomonadota > Gammaproteobacteria > Burkholderiales > Burkholderiaceae > CTSOIL-112. The sequence goes on from CAYZVI010000197.1 coordinate 868, forward strand.
CGATCCAGGTTTTTATTTAGCAGGTACTAATGATGGAAATGGAGATTACACCATTGGTTTAGCATTTTACATAGGTCAGTTATTGAGTGGCTCGTCCGCAGTTTTAAAATACGGTTACCTGATGGCAAATAGCATTGGAGAAATTGACCCGACAGAGACAGATAAAACCAATATTGATTTGAAGAAAGGTTTTTACTTGGGTACTCATTTGGGCTCAACGGTTAATCCTGCTTTTGAAGGAGGAACACTGAAGCTGGATAAAGCGGGGTTTTATGCCTCGAATTTTACCATTAACCATTCGGGCGGTACTCTGGATGCAAATGGTAACGAGTCGCGTTTTAAAGGTGTTTTTTCTGACTTGCCAGGTGATTCAGCAGGAAATCTGACTATTACCGATGGGGTTGGTCATACAGGTTCCGTTATATTTGAAGGGCAAAACACTTATACCGGTAAAACGATTGTTAATAATGCCGCTCTGAGTTTGGCGGGAGCCGGTGGTGTGAGCAGTAGCGTGGGAGTAGATTTGGTTGGTTCGCAATCTATTTTTGATGTGAGCCAAGTAGAAGCTCAGGCGACAACCATTAAGGATCTTAGTGGTGTGGGTGGTAGTAAAGTCCAGACAGGCAGAACTTTGCTGACGGCTGGAACTGCAAATAATACGGAGTATGCGGGTGCTTTTACAGGAGATGGTGGTCTTGTAAAAGTGGGAACGGGTACTTTGACTTTGAGCGGAGACAGTAGTGGCTTTAAGGGGCGGAACACGATTCAAGCTGGAGATTTGTCTGTTAATGGGGTCTTTTCTGGAGTTGGTTTGAATATCAAGGATACTGCGACGCTTAGTGGTATTGGTTCGGTTGGTGGGATCGTAACCGCCGAAAGGGGAGCAGTAATTTCTCCAGCGGGTGGGCAGTTGGGAGCTTTAACTTTAAATAATGACTATGTCGGACAGGAAGGCTCAAAACTGTTATTACAAACGGCCTTAGGTAATGATAATAGTCAAACGGATAAATTAGTTATTGCTGGTGATACAACGGGCTCAAGTGTGGTTAGCGTGGAAAATGTTAATGGGCAAGGTTCATTGACGAATGATGGTATCAAAGTGATTGATGTTGGGGGGCAATCAAATGCGAGCTTTTCTCTTGATCGAGGTTATATCCCCGTGAGATCTTATGAATACCGATTGATTAAAAATAGCTTAAGCAATCCTGTTGATGGCGACTGGTATTTGCGCAGTAGTTATCGCCCAGCCGTTTCGAACTATATTTCAACATTGTCGTCTAATACGGAAACAGGGTTTTTGAGTTTATCCGATTTACATCAGCGAATTGGTAACCCATATAATCCAGATTTACAAAATAAAAAAGTATGGGGTCGGTTCATAGGTAGTTACATTAAGAAATCAGGTGAAAATCAGTTTGATTATACTCAGCGGAGTAATGGCATTCAATTTGGTAGTGATGTTTGGAGTCGCGTATCTGAATCGAGTAAACAGCAGGCTGGTATAACTGCTCAATACATTAATAGTGGTATTAAGGCCTATGATAGACAAAGGGTAAATGTCGGTTTGGATCGTTACACTGGCGATGTTGATGGCAATCTGTATGGTGTTGGTGGTTACTATACATGGGCTGACAAAAATACATACGTAGATGTTGTTGGGCAGGTTAATCGCATCGAGAATCAAATAACAGATGTATATCAACAAAAAAACCATTTAAATGGTTGGCAGGTAGCCGCTTCAATTGAGGCAGGTAAATCCTATAGTTTGAAAAATAATTTCAAATTGGAACCGCAAGCTCAACTCTCTTATGTGCATACCAATTATCAGAAAGGCCAGGATGATCTATCTATTGTCAATGCCGATAACGTTGATAATATTCGTGCTCGTTTAGGCGCGCAATTAAGCAAAGACTTTAGCGTTAAAGGATATCCTGTTTCTGTATACGCCTTAGCTAATTTGAAGCATGATCTAATGGGCAAAAATACTATTTATTTACAGGATAAAATTAGCGGAAATACCGATAGAGTTTCAGAAAAATATGGCAAAAATAGCGTAGAGTTGGTAATACCCCCTAAAAAAGCCAGCACCTAAAAGTAGAACCCTTTAAACTAA
>CAYZVI010000198.1:0-2962 GCA_964481695.1 uncultured Hydromonas sp.
AGTTGCCGGTGGGCGTGTTGACGATCGCGCTGGGTGCGCCGTTTTTGGCGTGGCAGCTGGTAACGCGACTGAAAAGTGGGGGGATGGCATGAGTGATTTTGCGCCTTCTGCTGTGTTGCGTTGTCGGCAGTTATCGGTTCAGTTCGGATTAAAAACTTTGGTGCAGCCGTTTGATTGGACGGTGAACGAGGGCGAGCGCTGGGCGGTTTTGGGTGCGAATGGCGCGGGTAAAACCAGTGTGTTGCACGCGCTTCTGGGTGTCCCCGTGGGTGAGGCCTCCGCTCAATTGAGCGCGGTTGAGATGATGGGTTCATCATTGGCGCACGTGAGCGTACAGACGCAGGCGCGCCGGCGCGTGTGGGTGCCGCAGCGTTATGAGGAGCCGTTTACGATTACGGTCGGTCAGGCTTTGCACAGTATCGCGCAGTCGGCGACTCGGGATGAGGTGGTGGCGCAGTTGATGCAATTTGGTTTGCAATCGCATGCGCAAGCATGGGTGCATCAGTTGTCCGGCGGTGAGCGGCAGCGATTGACCTGGGCGATGGCGGCGCTGCGTGCGCAGTTGTCCGAGGGGCAAACGCGATTGTGGCTGCTGGACGAGCCATTTTCAGCTCAGGATATTGCGTGGCAGAAGCGTTTGCTGCAATTTTTATGCGAACTTGATGGTGCTGTGGTGGCAACGGTGCATGATTTGAATCAGGTACGCGCGTTTGCGACACATGTATTGCTGTTGGGCGAGGGCGGTGTTTTGACTCTGGGGACACGCGAACAGGTCATGCAGCCGGAGTGGCTGAGTCGTGCGTTTGGTGTGGAGATTAGGTTGACTGAGGACGGTTGGGTTTCTTGGTGATTTTGACGCTGATTCCCATTAACTGCATGATGTGTTGCCGATAAGTTTGCATGATCAGTCGCGTAAAGTCTTGTGCGAATCGGGAAGCGTCAAATAGAGGGCTGACGCGAACACGTTCACGCAATCCGGCGCGTAGTTGCGCCAAGGCAGCGATGTTTTGCGCGAAATGAATGGCTTTTTGTTCATACTCATCAGTTGTGTCGGCAATCCACTCATCTAAACCGGCTGCATGCAACAGAGCGGCTCCTTGTCGAGATATCATGTGTTCACCGCGCAGCGTGAGTGTGGGTATGCCCATCCAAAGGGCTTCGCACGTCGTGGTTCCGCCCGGAAAAGGAAATGTATCCAGCAAGAAATCGACTTCTGCATAGCTGTTCATGTAGCTTGTGAGTCCGCTGGGGCTATGTATGCTGACTCGATTGATGTCGATACCCTGCTGAATACAGCGATTTTTAAATAGAGTCTGTATGTCCGCAGAGGCAAACTGTTTGTTTTGTATGCGCAGCTGTGCATGTGGTAAAGCGGTTAGGATTCGAGACCACGTATGTAAAACCTCGTCTGTAATTTTGGATACGTTTTGGTAGCAACCGAGGGTTATTTTCGATGGGGTGGTACCTAAAGCGGGTAGAGGACTTGTTTCTGATACTTTGCTTAAGTGTGTAGCCCCGTAGCATAATCGGGTATGCGGCATACGAATAATTTTTTCAGAAAAGTGTGTTTCTTGGGCTCGACCGATGCTTTCTTGATCGGCTAATAGGTAGTCCATTTGCGGTAGTCCAGTCGTGGCAAAGTAACCGAGCCAAGAAATTTGCACCGGAGCGGGTTTGTGCGCAAATACGCCTAAGCGATGGTAGGCGGTAAGACCGCTCAGATCAATGAGTACGTCAATTTTATCTTCGTGAATGCGTTTCGCTGCCTCTGCATCTGTTAGTTTTGCAATGGATGTCCATTGTTGAATGTGTTTTTTAATACGTTCGGTAACGTGATCGTTGGCTTCTCGGGTGGGGTAAGCCGTGATATGGAGTTCTGTTGGGTTAAGATGCGCGAGTACGTATTCTAAGAAAAACCCAACCGGATGCATATTTAAATCACCCGAAACCAGTCCAACTCGAATAGGTAAACTATTGTGGATGTGCCATTTTTGGTAGTGTGTCGTTGCCGCATTGCTGATTAATTGCCCCAGTTGTTTTGCCAGTGATAGCGTTTGTTCTGGCGTTGCGATGTCGGCGTAATTGAGTGCGAATAAGTATTTGGCCAGAACGTTGGGATCATTTGGATTGAGTGATAATGCCCGTTCATATAGTTCAATAGCTTCTTTGCGTTTACCAATATCTTTGTAAACCTTGGCTAAATTACCCAGCCCTTCTATATCCTTTGGTTGCAAGCGAAGCGAGTGCTCCATGTGTTTGGCTGCGGGTATCCACTCATTCAGTTGCTCATGGCATGCACCAAGCAGTTTGTAACCAAAATAATGCTTGGGATATTTTTGAATAAATTGCTCGCAATCCTTAATGCATTCTTGAAATTGCCCCGCATTAAAAGGAGCGACCAAAGCCAACATTTCCTCCATGCTGGGTTGAAGTTGTGCAGGTATCTTTGAGGCTTTGATGGTAACGGATTGGGCGGCAGTTTGCGACATGATGGTTTAGATGGTCATTGAAAATAAACGGGTTTCTGGCTGTTTTTGCCAAAGTCGCAGATCAAATGCCATAGCAATGTTGCGAATAAATGGTCGGCCGGTTTCTAACACGGTTAAACCATCGCTATGGATTTGCAATAGCCCATCGTCCTGCATGGATTGTAGACGTTCGAGTATTATCGGTAGTTCGGGTAGCTGTGTTTCTGGCTGATCCCAGCGAGTATTCATGCGGCACATGATGTTGAGGATGTGTTGGCGCACGATGAGATCGGTTGGGGTCAGAATGTGCCCGCGAATGAGTGGCCATTCACCTTTTTCAATACGCGCATTGTAATCCTCTAATTTTTTCTCGTTTTGTGCAAAAGCGTACCAGGTGTCGGAAATTGACGATACGCCAAGACTGATCATCAGTCGGGTATTGGTTTCGGTGTAGCCCATAAAGTTGCGGTGTAGGCGGCCCTCTTTCATCGCAT
>CAYZVI010000199.1:0-2960 GCA_964481695.1 uncultured Hydromonas sp.
GGCTGCCAGCTCATGGATTTGAGGATGGTCGGATAAATCGGGCCTAAGGCGATGTATTCGGGCTGCAGTGCTTGCGCACGGCGTAGCTCCTCGTGCGAGTGTGTGCTCACCCCGAGCGCAATGCCTGCGGCGCGAATGGTGCTTAAATCTGCCTCGTCTAAATCCTCTTGCCCCAAATGCACAAAAGAGCAGCCCTCATCAATCGCCCATTGCCAATAGTCATTCACGATCAATTGACAATCGTGCGCGCGACAGAGCTGATCGGCATGACGAATCGCATGACGCAACTCCGCCTCGCTGCCGGTCTTTTGCCGCAGTTGTATCCACATCGGTCGGTCCGTCATGCGGTGGGTTTCACGACTGCGCGCGATCACGGACAACAGTCGCTCAAACCATTGGACATTATCGAAAATCGGGTAAATCGGTGAATAAGCGAACGTCATAATTCAAACCTCATAGCCATGCTTGACCCAAAACCGGCGTGGACGGCGCAGCCATATCGCGCGCCTCGATGCAGCCGGACACATACGCCATGCGTCCCGCGCGAATCGCGTGGTCAAACGCCTGCGCCATTGCCACCGGATGGGTCGATTTGGCCACGGCGGTGTTGAGCAATACCGCGTCATAGCCCAATTCCAAAGCCTGCGCCGCGTGCGATGGCCGCCCCATGCCCGCATCGACAATCAGAGGCACATCGGGAAAATGCGCGCGCAGCGTGCGCAGCGCGTAGGGATTATTCAGCCCCTGACCCGAGCCGATGGGCGCACCCCACGGCATGAGCACTTGGCAACCCGCGCGCAGCAGTTTATCCGCCACGATCAGATCATCGGTGGTGTAGGGGAACACGGCAAAGCCGTCTTCGCTCAAGATGCGTGCAGCTTCCACCAAGCCAAACACATCGGGCTGCAAGGTGTCCTGCTCGCCGATGATTTCCAGCTTGATCCAGTTCGTGCCAAACACTTCACGCGCCATATGCGCGGTGGTCACGGCTTCTTTGACCGTGTGGCAACCAGCGGTATTGGGTAAAACGCGCACGGACAAAGATTGTAAGGCCTGCCAAAACTTTTGCCCCGCGCGCTCCTGCGCCGACTCACGGCGCAGGGAAACAGTCACGATCTCGGTGTGCGACGCGCTTATGGCCTGTTGCAAAATCTGTAAGGAAGGATACTGCGCCGTGCCGAGCAGCAGGCGATTGCCGATTTTTTGCCCATACAGCGTGAGCGGCTGCGGATCGGCGGTTAAGGTTGTGGTATTCACTGACATCTCAGCCTCCCTGCATCGGCGCGATGATTTCGATCTGATCGCCTGCGTGGAGCATGGTTTGATGGCGCAGGGTTTTTGGCACGAATTGACCATTGAGCGCAGTGGCAACCACGGCCTCATCCAAATCCAGCTCGCGTAGCAATTCGTCTAATGTCGTTGCGCCGCTGTGCGCCGCTTGTCCGTTAATGGTTAAATTCATAGTGCTAACTCGGTTGGGGCGTTGGGATCAGCTATGGCGCGTGCAAGCAACTGCGCCATGGCGGGGGCCAGTAAAAATCCGTGGCGGTACATGCCATTGACGCGCAGCAGTTTGCCCGCGCGAATAATTTTTGGCAGATGATTGGCAAAAGCGGGGCGCACATCCGCGCCAATTTCGAGGATCTGTGCTTCGGCGAATGCCGGATGCAGCGCGTACGCACCGTTGAGCAATTCCACCACCGAGCGCACGCTCGCGCCGCTACGTTTGCTGCTTTCGATCATGGTCGCCCCGATCATAAAAACACCGTTCTCGCGCGGCACGATGTACAGCGGGATGCGTGGATGAACCAGACGCACGGGGCGTTTGAACTGCACCTCATGTGTTTGGATCAACAGCATTTCACCACGCACGCCGCGCAACTCGGCAATATCCTCGCTCGCAGCAAAACCGCGACAATCCAGCACGAAATCTGCGTCGCTCGCCGCGTTCGGGTCGCATTCGGTTTGCCATTGTACCGTTGCCCCCAGCGCCAGTACGCGTGCGAGTAATTGTTGTAACGCCACGCGCGGATCAACGTGCGCCTCTTGCGCGTAATACAGACCCGAGTTAAAACGCCCCGCCAAATCGGGTTCCAATTCGGCGATTTGCGCAGCGTTAACGGCATGGTGCGCTTGGGTGCGCTGGGCAAAGCGCGTCAATTCCGTCTGATCGCGCGCAGAGGACACCACCAGCGTGCCCTCATAGCGAATGCAATCCACATATTGCGCCCACCAGTTGATGGCTTGCGCGCCCAACTGCACCACAATCGGCTCGGCACTTTCACCCTCGCACCACGGCGCGAGCATGCCGCCGGCGTAATGCGAGCAAGCGTGTCCGCCCAATCCACCCGCACGATCGACCAAATGGACGCTGTGCCCATGCTGCAACAATTCCAGCGCACAGCTTAATCCGACGACGCCTGCGCCGATGATTTTAATGTGTGCCATGCGCCTCCTCAGGCTTTTTCAGAAGCAATCGGAATGTAAATTTCACCGCCGATGGTTTTGAACTCCGCGCTTTTTTGTTCCATGCCTCGCTGCTGCTCCAAACTGTACTCTTGCACCTCTTGGGTAATTTTCATGGAACAGAATTTCGGCCCGCACATAGAACAAAAATGCGCGGTTTTCGCGCCTTCGGCCGGTAAAGTTTCGTCGTGATACGCGCGCGCCGTATCGGGGTCCAAGCTCAAGTTGAATTGATCGTACCAACGGAATTCAAAACGCGCTTTGGACATCACTTCATCGCGGATGCGCGCGGGCAAATTGCCTTTGGCGACGTCGGCGGCATGCGCCGCTATTTTATAGGCGATCAAACCCTGTTTCACATCGTCGCGATTCGGCAGCCCCAAATGCTCTTTCGGCGTCACGTAGCACAGCATCGCCGTCCCCATCCAACCGATCATCGCCGCGCCGATGGCCGATGAGATGTGATCGTAGCCCGGAGAGGAGTCAATCACCAA
>CAYZVI010000200.1:0-2939 GCA_964481695.1 uncultured Hydromonas sp.
ACCGCTGCGCAGGCAGGCACGCGATGCTAGTATGGCTGCACCGACCGTACCGTGCGCACCTGCGATCAGTAATGCATGGCCAAATGTGCCTTTATGTGAAAATTTGTCACGTGGTTTACGTTGCGCCTGTACCCATTCAGTGGTCACCAGTTGCATTGGGCTGTTTGCTGCTGCGATGGCGGTGTGGTTCAGGCCTATGGGTAAAATCTGCCATGCGCCGACACGTTCAGCGTTCTCCGGCCAGAGTAGGGCAGTTTTGGCACACTCAAATGTCAGCGTATGTGTGGCGTGTATCACCGGCCAATTGGCGGGCGTATGTGTGTCGCTGAGTAGTCCCGACGGCATATCGATGGCAACGGTGTGTACCGTATCGGAGGAGAGCGTGCGATTCAAGGTCTCGATGACGTGTGCGAGCAGTCCATCTGCCGCGCGTGTCGTGCCTGTGCCGAGTAGTGCGTCAATGTGGCTGTGTGGCGTGTCGGTATGTTCGCTATTCTTGAGTCGTTGGGGCAGGTCATTCATGGAACGAATGGCGCGAATCTGCGTTGGTGCTATGGCTTGCAAACGCTGTAAATTGATCTGAGCGTCAGCACTCATCGGCGTGCCGTAATCAACGAGATAGGCATGCACTTGCCGTCCGCGTTCGAGTAGCAAACGGGCGATCGCCAAACCATCGCCGCCGTTATTGCCCAATCCGCACCATACGCTGTAATGCGTGTTATCCGGCTGGTGTGTCATCAGCCAATCCACGCAGGCCGTTGCTGCACGCTCCATCAAGTCAATCGAAGCAATCGGTTCGTCGCGAATGGTGGCACTGTCCACCGCGCGCATCTGCGCGGCGGTCAGTATGGACGCGTGCTGGATGTGGCTCATGCTGCACCTTGTTTAATCAACTGTCATGCCAATAGTTGTGCAAACACTTTGTCGGTTCTAATTTGATTGACGATGTCTTTGGCTTTGCCCAATAGTTTGTCAACACCCATTTGATCACCGCCGATGATCATTACCGCAGCTTGTTGTGCCTGTGAGGCAGAGAGCTTTTTATGCTCTTCCAGCCATTCGGTCAGTGCCAGCACGCGCAGCCCTTGATCTTTGAGTTCGCCCAGCTCGGCAATGAGCCAACTCATGGCGTAGTAGGCATGCGTGTTCATATAGAGCACGTGTTTGATGCCTTCGACTTCTGGTAGCTGATTGTACGGTGATTTAACGATGGCTTCGGTGGCGTATTTAGCGAATGCTTCTGGCATAGGGTCACTCGGTTTTAAATTAACAAAACCTTTGAATGCTTGCGGATAGATGCTTAGCCAACGCACGTCACGACGCAATTCGTGGACATCTTGTTCCACTTCTTTCAGAGGTTCTTTCAGTTGTAACTTGAGTTCAGCAATGCGTGATTTGTAGATTTTTTTTAACAGCTTGTGCAAATCTTTGTCACTTGGCCAGTCGATCTTTTGGAAAACTTTTTGTATATCTTCCAGGGCACGGTTGTCTTTACTTTTGTCTTGGTTATTTGTGGCTTCGCCTTTTGCGCTCGTTAACCAGCCATATTTTTCTAAGAGTGTGTTCATGTGCGCCGTGGCGATGATTAGATGTGTACCAAGATTTTGCTGAAACTCCGGTAGCTTGACTGTTTTAAAATCCTTGATCAAGCCAGTGTAGTAATCCATCATGCCAAAACCATCTTCTAAGGCTTTAAACTGCGCATTCAGGCGCGCCATTTTTTTCTCATCCTGATCGGCATTCATGAGTACGCGGGTGATGGCTTCGAGGTAAAACAGGGGTGTGCGCGCGTCGTGCGTTAGCAAATAGGTTGCTACGTCGGGAGAACCTGCAGCTTGTTGTAACAAACGCGCCCAAACGGTGGTGTAATGCATGAATAGTTGTTTACTGTGTTTCATCGTTTTCCTCTTAGTTCAAGATGCTCTGTGCAGCGATCGGTAAATAATAAGTGCGTTTTAAATTATACGCCGCGCTCGATGATGTTGTGTGAATATGACGATAACATGTTCAAACGCCAGAGCGATGGTTTGTGATAAAATACGCGCGGCCTTCGGACTGTTTCCGTCGGGCTTTTTTTCCCTTCGCCTATTTTGCGAACTCTGGAGTTTACTATGGTCTTTATTTGGACAGCATTTTATGTCTTGGCGGTTTTGCTCGCCAACCTCACCCTCAATCATTTTATTACGCTGCCGGGCGGTTTTGGTCTCCTCAGTGTGGGTACCTTGTTTTTTGGCGCCGTATTTACCTTGCGTGATCGCCTGCATGTGTTTGGTCTGAAATCGGTCTACCTTGCAATCGCATTGGCGTTGCTGGTGAACTTTACTGCCGGCTGGTTCCTGATGAGTGAAGAACCCAACCGCATGCGTTTTTTGACCGCATCCTTCATCGCTATTTTGGTCAGCGAGTTGACCGATACCGTGATTTTCCAAAAAATGATGCAGCGCACTTGGCTCACCCGCGCACTCACCAGCAATGCAGTGAGCATTCCCCTGGACACTATTTTATTCACCTTGTTGGCCTTCTACGGCATCATGAGCTGGAACGAAATGGCGCAGATCGTTTATGCCGATTTGATTTTTAAAGCGGTGATTGCCACCGTGGTTGCATTGGCTGTGCATTTCGGTCTAAAAAAGCGCAGCGGCGCGGCTGAGTTGATGGCATAAATAACCGCATCAGGTGAATTGATGACTTGGCTCTCCCACGATTCGGCGCATGTCGCCGCGCCGCTCAAAACCATTGACAATGCGCGCCCCGATCTGCACACGCAGATTGAGCATCTCATTGATCTGCCGATACTCTGCCTGCGCAGCCAAAATCCGGCGGCAGGCAGCACGCTCAGCATCGCCTATACGCCAGCGACGCGGATACTCGAATTATTCGCGCTGGATGCCTACATCAAAGCATATATTGGACACACCCTCGTGCGCGATATGGAATAC
>CAYZVI010000201.1:0-2859 GCA_964481695.1 uncultured Hydromonas sp.
TTGCCGATTATGGGTAGATGCATGGTATGCCGTGACCGGACGAATTGTCGCGGTAAAACCCACGCCATTTTGTACCTGCCCTTTTTCGCGTAAAGTGTCCATGTCTAAAATCGATGTGTCGGTGAAATCATCAAGCGCGTGAACTTTGCCCGTGCTAGATAAATAGTCGGCTTGTTTTTCAATGATTCCACTTTCTAGGTAAGTCAAAAAGTTTTCCTTTTGGCGCATGACCAGCACTAACAAGGCGTGCGAGATTTCAAAAATCAGACTAACTACGATTGCCACCATCATAACCCCAGTGCTAATCGTTACCCCAAAAACATCCCGCGCCATTTTATAGACGGGTTTAAAACCGTCTTCTTTCATGGTTGCAGCGGCTTTAGCTTTCGCTTCAATTGCCGCTACACTAGCTTGCGCACTGGCTGAACTAGCGGATTGTAAGGACGTTTTGAGACTTTCAACAGCGGCTTGTGATTGAGCACAATCCTTATACTTGCCCTCTGCTAGATTGACCTTGCACGCGGCTAGTTTTGATTCAGCTTTCGCCAATTGCGCGGCTAGTGTGCCGTTATCGACCACACTAGCATCCGTATTCATCACGGCTTGAAAGGATTTACTACCCTCAGCACTGGCATGGGCTATGTGTTGCTGCTGACCTGAACTACTGATTGCCTCATAAGTCACGCCCGCCAACATTAAGAACAGCACAATGATGTAAGCCCAAATTAAACGCACGTCATATAAGGCGATATGCTCATACACAATGCTTTTAATTTTCGCCATCGAATACGGCAATGTTACGCCCAAAACGGCAAACACTGGCAGGGCTAACGTTTCGGATAGATTAGCCTTCAACCAAGTGGCAAAGCCCCACAATTCCGAGACATACAGACCCCAGATAAATACAAAATACACAAGGAATGTGCCGATAAATGCACTCTTTTCCGTCCAATGGGTATTACTGAGTTCCGATCTTACCCGCTCAATTTTCTTGTGGGTTTGTTCAATCGCCTTATGCAGTCGATATGCCCCAGCGACATCCTGCGAATCATGAGGCGTGGCTACTTGCTGATCTTCGTCCATTGTCCACCTCACAGAATTTGAATCAAACCGTAGTTACCAATAGCGCACACTATCGCGTACCAGCTCCATGTTTCTGGTAGCACAGTCACTAGCAATGTGTAAAAAACGCTAATGAACGTCCAACCAATTGCAGGAATTGCCGTCCATACATCAAATTTCAGGTAAAGGTAAGTCGTGTAGGCAATGAATAGGGTCATTGCCGCATTAATTGCAAATGCCGACACCATAAAAACTAAGTGGAAGTCGATTCGTGCGAACATCGCCGCGAAGTGTTCCGCAACGGTTGCGGGTTGGTGAATTGGCAGATTAGCGTTAGAATGGTTTTTCATTTTCAGACCTTTGATTAGATGGAAGTGAACCGCCTGTACCAAGTCGCAATTGATACAGGCTTTTTTTTGCTGGAACTTATGCCGCTGCTTTCATGTCAGCGTCGCCGCCATTGCGCTTACCAATAATGAATTGGTGTTTTCGATTCAATTTGCTAAAGGCATCAGGGCTGGGTTTCAGCACGTCATAAAAAACAGGCTTCTCTATCAACTTGTGTGCGTTCACCTTATCGGTTAGAACGTGGACGGCTTTAATGTTGGCGTATTCGCGTTCCACACCGCTATCAGCTTTAGTTTTACGATGAATGATTTCAATTCGCGCACTTTTTCCTAGAAGCACGTCAAAGGCTTGCCCTTCCTCCAGTGGCTTGCCATCGTTTAACGCGATGATGTGTTCATAGAAATTAGAATCGGGACTGCATGATAGTGTGCATTCCGTCATAACCTTGTGAACTTCACCTGTATTTTTATCCAGAAATTCATACTCTAAACCCACATATTCACAGGTTCGCTCTTCTTCTTTGTCGTCCTTTTTGATTTTGCGGGTATGCTCACCCAAAAATGCAAAACTGGATAACGTTGCAGAGAAAACCCCCGCTGGTGCAATACCAAAACGTTCTACGATGCGGAACACGCGGTTGTTAGTTTGAGTAGTTTGGTTAGTCATGATTTAGTACCTCAGAAATGAATGACAGTGTGATAACGGGAAAGTGTTTTAGTGTTTGCCTGTGAGGGGTTGCGCTTGCTGTTCTTCGCTTTCTTTTGCCTTACGCAAGGTGCGAACCAGTTCAGCATTTAAGGAACGTTCATTCTCTTGCGCCTTGGTTTCGTAAAATGCGCGTAGCGTTTTGCCCATGCGTAACGGATAGCTTTCTCTATCTTTTGCCATGATGATTCCTTTACAATAAATCCACTTAAATTATTTTGAATCCATAGAATAGATCACCTGCCAAACTTGAGCAAGTGATTTATGGATTTATTTTAAATTCTGTGGATTTATCCAGATAAGTTAATGATTAGTAGAGGAACTATTGTGACAAAGAACACAACCACCAAACCCAAAGCCAAGGCAAAGAAGACCGAAGAGAAGAAGGACTTACGCCCATCATCGTATCCGCTACGCATTGAACAGAACATACGCGACAAGTTGGAATCCGCCGCCGCCCGCTATGGTCGGTCACTGAATACGGAAATCGCTATACGGTTGGAAGCGAGTTTGCTACAGGACGCACAGGCAGAACCCATGCCCGCTAATGAGGAATTAATGCGCCGTATCGCCTATGAGGTGGCTAAACAGGTGGTCAAGGAGGCGTTAGAGAATCAAGGGTTTGAGGACGATTGAATTACCCTTGATCTTGATCTGGTAACAAGAATAAGCCGCTAAGGTGATTAGGCGGCTATGCCTTTTAGCGTGAACTCGGTGTGAATCTCAGCAAATGGGGAATATACC
>CAYZVI010000202.1:0-2824 GCA_964481695.1 uncultured Hydromonas sp.
TTGACACCTCTTTTTTACGTTAATAGGTGTCCGTCAAATCGAGGGCAGATCACAACGCTCAATCTACTCAAAAGGTGTAACCTATAATGGTAAAGATGGATCTGTACCTGTAAGTTTTGATGTGAAAAATATAGAATGCGTTAAAACGGTTGAAAAGCGCGACTTTACTGCAACGCTTGCATATGGAAACAGCGTATATCGAGGATGCGCTGATGGTATGCAATAAGAATGCTCATCGTCTAAAGTATTCATCTTACAAATCAGAAAGCGAGCTTTATGCTCGCTTTCTGATTAGAATTATATAACTACACAAAGTGTTGGCGCCGCCGACAGGAATCGAACCTGTGACCCTCTCCTTAGGAGGGAGATGCTCTATCCACTGAGCTACGGTGGCCGAATGAAATAACCGGCGGGATTATAGCATTACATCACAGCACCACATCATCCTCATCCGTCATCTCATGCGGAATGCCAAAATGATGATGGCGTTCTTGCCATCGCATCCACGCGCGGGATACCAGCGGCAGAGCGTAGATCGGGAACTGCATCGCGCCGATCAGTGGCAGATATTGAGTGCCGAGAAAGGGTGCGGCGATGGTAAAGGTCAGCAGTACATTGCGCCCGCCCGATGCAACGGCTGCTGAGATGCGGTGCTCAGTCGTGCTTTTGCGGTACAGATAAAAATTCAGCCAAAACAACACGGTCACAATTGCCATGGACAGAAATAGTAATCCAAACGCATGCCAATGATGTTGGTCAAACTCACGGCGAAAACTACCGATCAGCCCAAACGGAAAAGTCATGACCAGCAGCATGGTGACTTTGGATAGCTGCTGGTGAATTTTGAGCAATACCGACTCGGCCACCAGACGATGTACCAGTGCAGACATTGCCATCGGTCCAACGATAAAAATCAGCAGGCGTTTGACGTACAGCGCCATGTCCAAATGCACGTCACCGGTTTGAAACAGCCACAGATTAACGAATAATGCCACTGGCATCACCAGCGTGCTCGCGATGGTCAGTGCCATGGCGTATAAAGGTTCAAAACCGATCGAGCGTACGATGGCTGGGGTGGCGAACAGTGATCCGGTCGCCATGATCGCCGCCACTGCCAGCAGCAAATCGCCACGAATGCCCAGCACATAACACGCGCCGATGCCCAGCGCCGACATACCAACGGTGTGAATCAACGCATAGATCCACACGGACGGCTGCGACAGCGTGCGTACCAGTGTGTGCTGATTGATCGCCATGAGCGTGAAAAACATCAGGAAAAACAGCACCATCGGCAGATAGGGCAATACGACATCGGCAAACTCGGGCATGAGAAACCCCAAGATCGTTGCCAATATCATAAAAAACGCCGAATGATGCGAGATGAAATTCAGAATGCGCATGGTGCTTGAATTTTACGCCTGTGCAATCGGAATGCTGATGAACCCACGCGATGCGCTGTACGGCAATGGAGTGAACGCGTCGATTCGCGCGCTGCTCATGGCGACTTCGCCGCGCAAAGTGTTGGTCATCGCTTGCGTGATGCGCATATCAACCATTTGACCGATCAGCTTTTGACGCGCGTTGCTCAGACCGACCGGTGGTTTAAAATTCACGATGCGGTTATTTTCTGTGCGACCATACAGCTCAGATGGGTCGCGCGTGGACAGACCTTCGACTAAGATTTTTTCAACCGTATTGACCATGCCGTCACTCACCGATTTGGCGTACTGAATGATTTCCGCTTGCAGAGTTTGCAGGCGGTGCAGTTTTTCATTGTACGGAACCAAATCCTCCAAATCCGCCGCCGGCGTCCCCGGACGCGCGCTGTAAATGAAGGAGAAGCTCACGTCGAATTTCACGGCATCAATCAAACGCATGGTATCGAGGAAATCCTCGTGCTTCTCGCCCGGAAAGCCGACGATGAAGTCTGAGGACATGGCGAGATTCGGGCGAATCGCTTTGAGCTTTTGAATGATGGTCAAATAATCCTGCGTGGTGTAGCCACGTTTCATCGCGCTTAAAATGCGGTCAGAGCCGGATTGTACCGGCAAATGCAGGTGGTTAACCAACTGAGGTACTTTATCAAACGCGTTGATCAGGCGGTCGGTGAAATGGTTCGGATGGCTGGTGGTGAAACGAATGCGTTCGATGCCGTCAATATGCGCCATGGTCTCCAGCAGGGTGGCGAAGTCGGCGATCTCTGAGGTGCCGCCCATGGCACCCATGTAGCCGTTGACATTTTGTCCCAGCAGGTTGATTTCCTTCACGCCCTGATCCGCCAGATCGGCGATTTCGGTTAATACATCATCGAACGGGCGCGAGACTTCTTCGCCGCGTGTGTACGGTACGATGCAGTAGCTGCAGTATTTCGAGCAGCCTTCCATGATGGACACGTAGGCCGTGGCTTTTTCCACCTTCGGCGGTGGCAAATGATCGAATTTTTCAATTTCGACGAACGATACATCCACCTGCGAACGGCCTGTTTTCGCGCGTTTATCGAGCAATTGCGGCAGGCGGTGTAAGGTTTGCGGGCCGAACACCACATCCACATACGGCGCGCGCGCAACGATGTTTTTGCCTTCTTGCGAGGCGACACAGCCGCCCACACCGATCAGCAGATTCGGGTTTTTCTTTTTCAGCTCGCGGATACGACCGAGGTCGGAGAAGACTTTTTCCTGCGCTTTTTCGCGGATGGAGCAGGTGTTCAGCAGGATGACGTCGGCGGCGGCCATGTCGTCGGTTTTTTCGAGACCGCTTTGCTCGCGCAGGACGTCGTGGATTTTGTCGGTGTCGTATTCATTCATCTGACAGCCGAAGGTTTTGA
>CAYZVI010000203.1:0-639 GCA_964481695.1 uncultured Hydromonas sp.
ACCGTTAAGGTCGGTGCGGTGTTGGCCGTAGCGGTCACGGTTGGTGCGTCGTCTTCAACAATTACATTCAAGTCGGTAGTCAAAGCACCAGACTTAACAGTGAAAGCTAAACTTAAAATATCCTCTAATGTATCGTCTGCATGATCAACTGGTTTGAACAATGAAACTTGGATCGTTGAGCCAGTAGCAGGATTATAAGAAGCAACCGTCACAGACATAACTGAACCTGCCGCAGTTGAGCCAGTCAGTGTTTGAGTTGCGCTGTCCCAGATCCATGTAACAGGTAAGCCACCTGATGTAATATTTGCAGGGCCAACCAACTCTGTAATGGCAGTACTCAAAGCTATCAAATTACTTGCTATCACGGCATTGGTTGTATCCGTATTACCTTGAGAATCAGCATTACCACCTGACAAACCTTCTTCCGAAACAGTAATGGTTACAGTCGGTTTATCGCCTTCATGATTAGGACCTTCATCATAGATAGTCCCTGTAGCGGCAGTCGACGTGCTCAACGTAGAATTAGTTGGATTACTGATAGTCAAAGTCAGATTTTCACTAACTTCATACAAAGGATCATTTACTGGTGTGACCGTGATGCTCGGTGCCGCGGTGCTGCCCGCTGGGATTTCCACATCA
>CAYZVI010000203.1:739-1710 GCA_964481695.1 uncultured Hydromonas sp.
CGCAGGATCGGTCACCGTCACCAGATTGCCGTTGACATCGGTGTAGCTGATGCTGTCCACGTCCGCTGGGCTCACGGTGCCAGCCAGGCTGACATGCACCGTGGTGTCGAAGTTGCTGACGTTGTTTTGCGTCACTTGGTAGGCCAAGGTGTCGCCCGCAACGCCTTCTACCGCCGTCGCGTCGGTCGCCGCAATGCTCACCAGTGGTTTGTCGCCATCATTGGTGTCACCGGTGGTGTTGGTGCTGTTGTCGTCTTCGTCTTTGATCGAACCGGTCGCACTTGGCGTGCCCACCGCCGCATTGGTCGGTGCGCTGATGCTCAAGGTCAGGTCTTCGCTGACTTCGTAGATGCTGTCTTGTTTTGGTGTGACCGTGATGCTCGGTGCCGCGGTGCTGCCCGCTGGGATTTCCACATCAAAGCCGGTGCTGAACAAGGCCGCAATTGCCGCAGGATCGGTCACCGTCACCAGATTGCCGTTGACATCGGTGTAGCTGATGCTGGCCACGTCCGCTGGGCTCACGGTGCCGGCCAGGCTGACATGTACGGTTACATCAAAGCCACTTGTTGTTGTTTGAGTGACGTTATACACCAAGTTATCAGCTAGTTGGCCTTCAACCGCTATCGGATCAGTTGCTGCAATGTTTACCTGAGGCTTAGAGGGATAATCAATATTTACTGTAGCTGGATTTGAAACTAAACCAGTAGTATCTTTCACTGTATAGCTAATAGGAGTTGGATCTCCATTGAAATCATCTTGAGGAGTGAAGGTTATAGCTCCTGTTGTCGGATTTACTGTCCAAGTACCCTCACCTGGAACAACTAAAGTTTTACCACCATCAGTACCACCAACGATTTGTACTGTAGTTGTGTCTATATTGCTATTAACGTCACTGTCATTATCCAATACATTTACGGTTACCGGCGTGCCTACTGTTGGCGCCGTTACAGTGTCATTGGTCGCTACCGGCG
>CAYZVI010000203.1:1810-2783 GCA_964481695.1 uncultured Hydromonas sp.
TGCCATTGTTGTTAACGACCCAAGTACCTTGACCAGGAACCGTGAGCGTTTTACCGTCTGGGCTTAATGTGCTGCCGCTCGGTGGATTGACTATTTTAACGCTGGTCGGATCAATGTTGTTGTTCGGATCCGTGTCATTACCCAATACGTTAACCGTTACCGGCGTGCCTACTGTTGGCGCCGTTACAGTGTCATTGGTCGCTACCGGCGGATTTTGTGGGTAGTCTACAGTCACCGTTGCAGGTGCTGAGATTTGACCCGTCGTATCACTCACCGTGTAGCTGATTGGCGTCGGATCGCCTTTGAAGTTCGGTTCAGGCGTAAAGGTGATCGTGCCATTGTTGTTAACGACCCAAGTACCTTGACCAGGAACCGTGAGCGTTTTACCATCTGGGCTTAATGTGCTGCCGCTCGGCGGATTAACAATTTTAATCGAGGTTTTGTCAATATTGCCATCCGCATCAGAATCATTGGAAATCACATTGATCGTAATCGGCAAAGCTTTGCCAGTTGCACTGAATAAGCCAACGGCTTGATCTGCAGCAGCTACTGGGGCATGTTGAATAGGTTGAGGGTCGCTTCCACCGCCACCACCGGCTGCCGCACCCAAGAGGCCGGCACCTAATAAGAATGGCCACCACATGACCTGCTCATGTAGCTCACCTAGACTTTGATAAGAAATTTCCCCATCAGAGATTTTCCATGACAGTAGATCTGGCGTACCCTCTTGAGGCAGATAAGTATAGTATTCACCATCTTCAGCAATACCTACTAACTTAGCTTTGCCTTCTCCATAGTAATTTTCAATAATGATATCGGCAGGCAAATCTTTTTCTGACTTAATACCTTCAGCATTAATCAGAATATGTAAATCTTTACCTTTACGTTTAAACAGAACTTGATCTGGAGCACGATTTTTAACTATATCGCGTAACTCATACGTCGCGCCTGACTGAGCTTTAATAATCGTTGG
>CAYZVI010000204.1:0-2779 GCA_964481695.1 uncultured Hydromonas sp.
AACAGTTCGGCGTGCGCGCCTGTGCGGTGCAAGCGGATTTGAACGACGCAGCGAGTACGGGACAATTGCTTGCGCAAGCCCACGCGCAACTGGGCACGATCGGTGTGCTGGTGAATAATGCCTCGATGTTTGAGTACGACGTATTGACGCAGCAGGCACCGTTGTCAGTTGAGTTATTTGAACAGCATTTGCGTGCGAATACCTTTGCGCCGATGCTACTGACCCAGCAGCTCGCGCAACAATTGCCTGACGATCGTAAAGGCGTGGTGGTCAATTTGCTCGATCAGAAACTGTGCAATCCCAATCCGGATTTTTTATCTTACACCTTGAGCAAGGCTGCGTTGGCCGAGGCAACAGTGCTGGCCGCACAAGCGCTCGCACCACGTATACGCGTGATGAGTATTTCGCCGGGCTTGAGCTTGCGCTCGGGTAAACAATCCGACGAAGATTTCGCGCTTAAGCACGATCGCACGATTTTACAGCGTGGCTCGACGCCGCAGGATCTCGCGCATGCACTGCTGTATGTGTTGTCCGCATCGGCAATGACCGGCACCAATTTGATGGTGGATGGCGCTCAGCATTTAACGCCATCGCCGCGTGATGTGGCATTTATGGATTGAGAGAAAATATGTTAATTACCCATCCTTTGACACCCGAGCGCACGGCGCTGATCGAGATGTGTCGCAGTATTTATGTGCGCAATCTGCGTTTAAACGTGAAGATCGGTGTGTACGACCATGAGAAATTCGGCGCGCAGCCGATGGTGTTTAATGTGGTGGCGTATGTCAAACGCGAAAACGCCAGTCCGGATCACGATGGTTTGGACGAAGTCATCGACTACGATTTCATTCGCAATTCAGTGATTGATCAAACGCAGGGCGAGCACGTGCAATTGCAGGAAACGCTGTGCGACCGCATCGCGCACAAAATTTTGGCCAAAAAAGCGATTGTGGCGGTGTATATCGCCAGTGCGAAAACCGATATTTACCGCGACTGTGACGCGATTGGCGTCGGGGCGTGGTATTTTTAATGGATCGAAAAAAGTAAACACCTACTTTTTTCGAAATTGAGTATAAAAACTTGAGTATGAACGAACAGAAACAAAAATACGAAAACAACAAGCTCGAAAAACGCCTGACGCGGCTGGTCGGTCAAGCGATCGGCGACTTCAATATGATTGAGGACGGCGACAAGGTCATGGTTTGCCTGTCGGGTGGTAAAGACAGCTACGGTCTGCTGGACGTATTGCTCAAGCTGCGCGAGCGTGCGCCGATTCACTTTGACGTGGTGGCGGTCAATCTCGATCAAAAGCAACCGGGCTTTCCGGCAGAGGTTCTGCCGAACTATTTGGACAGCATCGGCGTGCCGTATCACATCGAAAACCAAGACACCTACTCCATCGTCAAACGCGTGATCGAAGAGGGTAAAACCACTTGCGGGCTGTGCTCGCGCCTGCGTCGCGGAATTTTATACCGTGTGGCCGATGAGCTGGGCGCGACGAAAATCGCGCTTGGGCACCACCGTGACGATATCCTCGAAACCTTTTTGTTGAATTTATTCTACGCCGCGAAAATCAAAGCCATGCCGCCGAAACTGGTGTCGGATGATGGCAAACACGTGGTCATTCGCCCGCTAGCGTACTGCACCGAAGCCGATATGGAACGCTACGCCGAAATGAAGCAATTCCCGATCATCCCGTGTAATCTGTGCGGCTCGCAGGAAAACCTGCAACGCCAAGCGATGAAAGCGCTCATCGCCGAATGGAGTAAGAAAAAAGGCTGGGTGGAGAATATGGCGCGTGCGATGGGTACGGTCGTGCCATCGCATTTGATGGACGCCGAGTTGTTTGATTTCAAAAATCTCACCGTGCATACGCAGGTAGCGGAAGGCGACATTGCTTTCGATGAAGAGCCGTGTACCATCGGCGATTCAGACAAAACGAATGCAGGATTGTCCTCAGAATTTGAGCCGATACGTTTCGTGTCTGCTAAATAATATTTAAGCTATGAAAAAAGGTGGAAAAATATTCCACCTTTTTTATTAAGGGTTTTGAGTTCGTGTTTATTGCTTACCCAAAACACCCAATGCGCGTAATAAGAAAATCAAAATCACTGCACCAATCACGCCAAACAAAATCCCTGCAATAGAGAAACTACCCGCCGCACCTGCGCCGCCAATGCCTAATAAACCGCCTAAGAAACGACCTAAAGCGGAGCCAATGATACCGATAATGGCATTCATGATGAAGCCACCACCACCGCCCATGAACTGCCCGGCCAGCCAGCCGATTAGAGCACCCACCAAAATAACGATGATCCATTCCATAGTTTGAACTCTCATGAAAGTTTAAAAGTGCATTCGAAAGGAATACGGTATATGTTCGCATAATTTGAATCTTGGTGCAACCGAGAGCGCCTTTGTTATAATGTGCCTCATCTCATCCACAGCATAATCAAAGGAAAAATCATGCCTGCTTTGTTACCCAATATCGATCCGGATGGCTTGCTCGAATACTCGGTGGTATTCACCGATCGCTCGCTCAATCACATGTCCGCGCAATTTCAGCGCGTGATGAACGATGTCTCCGCGACACTGAAAAAAGTGTACAACGCCCAAGCCGTCGCGCTCGTCCCCGGTGGCGGTACCTACGCGATGGAAGCGGTCGCACGCCAACTGGCGCAGAACGAAAAATGTCTGGTGATTCGCAACGGCTTTTTCAGCTTTCGCTGGTCACAAATCATCGAAATGGGCGGCATCACGCCGAACGTCACCGTGATGA
>CAYZVI010000205.1:0-2764 GCA_964481695.1 uncultured Hydromonas sp.
CAGGAGCACACACAGGGCATCATCATGCGCAAAATGCTCTCGGCCATGGTGTGCTCCGAGTTGAATGAGCGCATCGTGCATCGTTTGCTAATCGACGGGCAGCAACGCCGCCATCTGGAAAAACTGCGTCAGCGTTTGGCTACAGCGCATGAACAGATGCGCGTACAATTGCCCAAAATCGGTTTGCAATACCCCGAATATGCGCAGGAAGGTATCTTCTTGTGGATAGACACGGGTGTGGATACCAATGCCTTGGCTCTGGCGGCGAAAAATGATCGCTGGTTGGTCGCGCCGGGTAGCTTATTCTCACCGAAATTAGGGGCATCAACGATGATGCGGCTCAATGTGACACGTACCACAGAAGCTTTTTTTGATTGGTTAGGAGCATATTTGCAGGCACATAAAGCACAATAACATTTACGACAAAAAATTTAAAACACACAAAGCGGAGACATCAGCATGGCAGTATCAGTTTTTGATCTGTTTAAAATTGGCATCGGGCCATCCAGCTCGCACACCGTTGGACCGATGCGTGCGGCGAAAATGTTTGTCGAGTTGCTCGATAAGCACAGCCTACTGACACAGACGACACGGATTTGTGCGCAATTGTATGGTTCGTTGGGCTTGACCGGCATCGGTCACGGTACGGACAAAGGCGTACTGCTCGGCCTGATGGGCTACACGCCCGAAGACATTCCGATGGACATCATTCAACATCGCTTGGACGAAGTGGCTCTGGATCAGCGCATTCGTCTGCTGGACAAACACGAAGTTGCGTTCCAATTCAAACACGACCTCATCTTGCATCGTCGTCAAGCACTGGCCGAACATCCCAATGGCATGAAATTCACCGCCTACGATGGTAATGGCGTCGTGCTCATAGAAAAAAAATACCTATCGGTGGGTGGTGGTTTCGTCGCCAGTGTGGACATGGATCCTGCACCGGTATTGAGTGTTTATGATGAGGTCAAATACCCGTTTCGCTCGGCCAAAGAACTGCTCGAACAATGTCAAAATCATGGTCAAAGCATTGCTCAGCTCATGTATGAAAACGAGCGTACATGGCGCAGCACCGAGCAGATCAACGAGCAGCTCGACCGCATTTGGCAAGTCATGCAGGACTGCGTGCGTCGCGGCTGCGGCATTGATAACCCTGACGCCTTTGGCTATCTGGCGGGCGGGCTGAATGTCAAACGCCGTGCGGGTGAACTGTACAAACAACTGACCAAAAATGCCGAGCGTGGCCTATCCGACCCGCTCACCGTCATGGATTGGGTCAATCTCTATGCCGTTGCCGTCAATGAAGAAAACGCCTCCGGCGGGCGCGTCGTCACTGCTCCGACCAATGGTGCAGCGGGTATTGTCCCCGCTGTGCTGCACTACTACGATCGCTTCGTGCCGAATGCGGATATTCAAGGTGTGCGTGACTTCCTACTCACCGCAGGCGCGATTGGCATACTCTACAAACTCAATGCCTCCATCTCCGGCGCAGAAGTTGGCTGTCAGGGCGAAGTCGGCGTTGCCTGCTCCATGGCGGCGGGTGGTTTGGCCGCGGCGATGGGTGGAACTTGCGGACAGATCGAAAATGCGGCTGAAATCGGTATGGAGCACAACCTTGGGCTTACCTGCGACCCGATTGGCGGCCTCGTGCAAATCCCCTGCATCGAACGCAATGCCATGGGCGCGATCAAAGCGGTCAACGCGGCTCGCATGGCACTGCGTGGCGACGGCACCCATCACGTTTCGCTCGATATGGTCATTAAAACCATGCGCGACACCGGTGCGGACATGAAAAACAAATACAAAGAAACCTCCAAAGGGGGCTTGGCAGTGAATATGGTGGAATGCTGATCTACAAGGGTGGGCACATCAGTTGTTTTTACCAGCGATCAAACAAATTTTGCGAGGAGTCATACAAAAATGTTCAGTCATGTGGTGATAGGGTCGAATGATATTGAGCGTTCTAAACGGTTTTACAATGCGGTGCTGGCGGTGTTGGGGGTGAGGGAACCGTTTGAAAGCAAAAATGCCACGGGGCAAACGCGACTATTTTATCGCCATGATGGAAACACCTTTGGCGTTTGTGAGCCGATCAATGGTGAGTCTGCCACTATTGCCAACGGCGGAACCATCGGCTTTAAGTGTACCTCAGCCGATCAAGTACAAGCATTTCATGATATTGCGGTCGCACATGGTGGTGTGTCGATCGAAGACCCGCCGGGTTTGCGCGAAGGTAGCTTGGGTGCGCTGTATTTGGCCTATGTACGCGATCCTGACGGGCATAAACTGTGCGCTGTTTATCGCGTTAAATAATTGAAATGGTGTAGGTCGGATACTTGTATCCGACAGAGCAAATCGTAGCTTATTAGAATGCTCAGTCTCCGTTATGGTTGGGTTACTTTTTTGTTTGGCATGCAAAGCTATCAGAACGAGGTTTCGGTGAGTGGTAGTGGGTTTTATGAATAAATTGGTCGAATAGTTTTTGAAAGATGCATATTATGCAAGAAGAGAATATTAGTGGTGTTCTATACACCAAATATGATGAAGTTAACTTTTCATGTGCTGATGTTTATCCTAATGAAGAAGGTAATATCTGTATTAAAATTGACAAGGATAGTTGGATTGTTCTTACGCCTATCATGGCTAAACGCTTAAAGGGATGTCTTTCCCAAGCTATAAATTCTTCTTTAGGAATGATACTTGGGGAAAAATAAACTTTTTTACGAAGTTGGATTTTGTTGTCGCTGTCAGGCAAATGAACGCT
>CAYZVI010000206.1:0-2754 GCA_964481695.1 uncultured Hydromonas sp.
AGAGAAAGCATAATGATACACCGACACGATAACCGCGCGCCCGACAGTTTGCGCCCCGTGACCATCACCCGTGGTTACACCAAACATGCCGAAGGCTCGGTTTTGATCGAGTTTGGCGACACCAAGGTACTGTGTACCGCCAGCGTGCTGGAAAAAGTGCCGCCGCATAAAAAAGGCAGTGGCGAAGGCTGGGTAACGGCAGAATATGGCATGCTGCCGCGTTCGACGCACACACGCAGTGACCGTGAAGCCGCACGTGGCAAGCAATCCGGTCGCACGCAGGAAATTCAGCGCCTGATCGGCCGTGCGCTGCGTTCGGTGGTGGATTTGAGCAAACTGGGTGAGCGCACCATTCAGATTGACTGCGATGTGATTCAGGCCGATGGCGGTACGCGCACAGCGAGCATCACCGGCGCGTATATTGCGCTGGCCGACGCGGTGGCGTGGATGATCGCGCAAGGCAAAATCACACAAAGCCCGATCATTGACTCGGTGGCGGCGATTTCAGTCGGTGTGGTCGACGGCATGCCGTTGCTCGATTTGGACTACAACGAGGATTCCAACTGCGACACCGATATGAATGTGGTGATGACGGGCAAAGGCGGCTTCGTTGAGATTCAGGGGACGGCGGAGGGAACGCCGTTCAGCACAGATGAGTTGAATGCTTTGTTGACTTTGGCGAAAAAAGGCATCGCCGAGTTGAGTCAGATGCAAAAGGCGTGATCAATATGGATGTAAAAAAGCCGGAATGCAGATTCCGGCTTTTTTATTCAAGCAAATATCTTATTTGGACAAGGCTTTGTTCATAGCATCTTCGTCCAAGGCTTTTTCCCATTTGGATACCGCTACGGTAGCGACGCCGTTACCAATGAAGTTGGTCAATGCACGTACTTCGCTCATAAAGCGATCAATACCTAAAATCAGCGCCATACCCGCAACCGGAATGTCCGGAACGACCATCAAGGTGCCAGCCAAGGTGACAAAGCCCGCGCCGGTCACGCCACTCGCGCCTTTTGAGGTCAGCATGGCGACGGCGAAAATGGTCAGCTGTTGCCATAGAGTCAGATCAATATTCAATGCCTGTGCGATGAACAATACGGCCAAGGTCATGTAGATGTTCGTTCCGTCCAGATTGAATGAGTAGCCCGTTGGAACCACCAAGCCAACGACCGATTTTTTACAGCCCATTTTTTCCAGTTTGCGCATTAGGTGTGGCAACGCGGATTCAGACGAGCTGGTACCCAGAACCAAGAGTAATTCCTCTTTGATGTAACGCAAGAATTTGAAAATGCTGAATCCAGTGATGCGAGCAATGAGGCCCAATACAATAATAACGAACAAAAAGGCGGTCAGGTAGAACGTCGCGATCAGGCCAAGCAAATTGGTCAATGAACCGATACCGAATTTACCGATGGTGAAAGCCATTGCGCCGAATGCACCGATCGGTGCGAGCTTGGTGATGATGCCGACCATGCCAAAGAATACTTCTGAGGTGCCCTCAATGAAATGAATTAATGGCTGTGCGCGTTCCTCTGGAATGCGGGTCAAAACCACGCCGAACAAAATCGCAATCAGCAAAACCTGCAAAATATTGCCCTCGACAAACGGGCTGAATGCGGTTTTTGGAATCAAATCCATCAGGAAATCGACGATGCCGTGGCTTTGTGAGGCGTTAACAAACTCGTTGACCTTCGCAACATCTTTGGAGGCAAAGCTGCTGATGCTGGCGTTAATGCCGACACCGGGTTTGGCAATGTGGCCGACCACGAAACCCGCAATCAAAGCGAGGGTGGATACCACTTCAAAATAAATCAACGCTTTCAGGCCAACACGCCCCATTTGCCCCAAATCACGCATATTCGCGATCCCCGCAACGATGGTGCAGAAAATAATCGGCGTGATCACCATTTTGATCAAATTAATGAATGCCTTACCTAAAGGCTCTAAACTAACGCCGAATTTCGGATAAAAATGACCGACCAAAATACCCAGTGCAATGGCGATCAAAACCTGTACGTACAAAATCTTGTACCACGGCTGTGTCTTTTTATCTTCTTCTAAGTGATAATCCGTGTTTAACATAACCATATCTCCTTTGTGTGTGTGAAAACGTTGTCATTTTTACGGTGAGGCGAGTATAGAGGAAATGTGTGTTTATTGCAAAATAGTTCTATGACTCTTTTGTAATATTTAACTTTTTAATGGATAAGCAATACGATGAGTTTAGAAACCGTAACCGCGGATTTAGCGCAGCGTGCGCCACATTTGACTATTGTTGAGTCGCATCAGCCAACACCAACCGTAGAAACCGCAGCAGTCGTGCATGGCGTGGCACCAGGACAAATTGCCAAAACTTTAGCATTTTGGATAGGAGATCGTTTGCAGAATAAGGCGGTTTTGATCGTCGCGGGCGGTATGGCACGGATTGATAACAAAAAGTTTAAGGCGTTTTTCGGTGCTAAAGGAAAAATGCTCAATGCCGGAGAGGTACTGCAGCTAACTTCTCATCCGGTCGGTGGCGTGTGCCCATTTGGTTTGCCATCTGCCGTACCGATTTATCTGGAGCAGAGTTTGCGAGAATTTGCAGAAGTTATGCCAGCAGCGGGCAGCACGCACAGTATGGTTTTGCTCAATTTAGCCGAACTTGAGTGGCTGACACAGGGTGTTTGGGTGGATTTGGCGAAAAACGAAACAGAGGCGTCTGCGTGAAAACAATCGGCTTGATTGGTGGTATGAGTTGGGAGTCAAGCGTTA
>CAYZVI010000207.1:0-2742 GCA_964481695.1 uncultured Hydromonas sp.
CCAAATGCTGCATGAACAGCATCACTTGGCTTTGCTTCGCCCAGTCTTTGGCAAAAGCGATTTGCAGGTATTTTTTCGGATGACGGAACCACTGCTGCACCACCTTGCCCAAGCGCACCCAAACGTTCGCACCATACGCCATCGGCGCATGTGCCACGCGCCACGCGCCCGAGCCCGCGCCGTAGCGCACTGGCTCCAGATGGCTGTGCTCGTCGGTGTGCAGCACCGAGCCGATGGCGATGCCTTGGCTGTAATCCGTATCGATTTTCTCCGTCGCGATCGTAATCAGACATTCGTTGTTGCTGCGGATGTCTTTACCCACGCGCTCCGACAACGCAGGCATAGACTGCTTATGCTTTAAAGTAAGCAGTAACTTGCTTGTACCCAATGCGCCCGCAGAGAACACCACGCCACGCGTTTTAATCACATGGGTTTTCGGGCGAAAGAGCACGCGCGGCCAGCTCCATTCACGCGAATCGCGCACATGGATTTCATAGCCATTCGCACCGTTTTCGCCCTGTGGTTTCACGTCATGTACCAAGGTTTCCGCGATGATCTGCGCACCGCGTTTTTGCGCCAGATATAAATAATTTTTGTCCAATGAGTTTTTCGCGTTGTGCCGACAGCCCGTCATGCACGAACCGCAGTGCAGACACGACGTACGATCAGGACCTTCACCATCGAAATACGGATCGGCTACGGTTTGCCCCGGTGTTTGCCCCTCGCGCGCGAAGAAAATCGACACCTTGGTCGCGTGAAATTCGTCTTCACGATTGATTTTTTGCGCCACGCGTTGCAGCAGCTCATCGCCCGCGCACAGCTTCGGATTCACCTCCGCACCGAGCATGCGATACGCCGTGTCGTAGTACGGCGGCAGCACGTTTTCCCAGTCATTCAATCCCGCCCAACTGCCGGTTTTAAAAAACGCCGGTTTGGGAATCGGCAGCGTGCAGGCATACACCAGCGAACCGCCACCCACGCCCGAGCCAGACAAAATATTCAGATGACGGAAAAAGCTCAACCGCATGATGCCCGTCCATTTAAGCGCAGGCACCCACAGCCAGCGATTCATCTGCCAATTGGTTTTGGGGAAATCCTCCGGACGATACCAACGCCCTTTTTCAACCACCAGCACCTTGTAGCCCTTTTCGGACAGGCGCAAGGCACTGACCGAGCCGCCAAAACCACTGCCGATGATGACGAAATCGTATTCGGTATTGAGCAAATCGATGGCGCGCATGAGGTCTCCTATTTGATTGAAATCATGTGATTTAATCAATCTTAGCTGAATATGTTTTGATTTAATAGGTAAAGTCGCAAAAAAGCCCACAGAGTTGCGGGCTTTTTCATCCATAGATATGATCGGCTATTGACTGAACTCCTCAATCCATACCCAATAAGCTCAAACGGAAGGATTTGTAATTTACCGGCTCGTCACATTGCTGCGGTATGCTAGTCATTGAGGTCATCATTCGAGCACAGAAAACAAATTACCTCCTTGAATGGAGCGGTTCCGATACTACGAGCTGTTTTTTTGGCGCCTATCGTTTAGTTTTACCGCTGTCGAGGAACGCAGCTTTTGGGAGATCGGCTGAACCGAAGGGTTATGCTCTTTTGTTTATTAGCCATTCTACCAATCCAGCGTTAACAACAAGCGCCGATATTCGTGCCAGTCCCCACAGATGAATATTGGAGTATTGAGTCTCTATTTCTGACAAATCAGAATTGCAGGTGTGATAAAGAAAGTACATTTCATCAAACTGTTCATACTCGTGGAATGTACGAATGTATGCTTCAACTTCAGCACGAGTTGTTGTCGATTTGATTTGCACAAACGCCCGTTTTTCAGTTGATGGAGAGTAAACATCAAGGTCGATGTCTTTTTCGGTTTTTCCTAAGACGGAAAAGCGTTGCCATCCTGCCTTAGAAAACACCAAGTCAATCAGCAGTTCGAAGTCGTGCCACCATAAACCTTTGATTAAGCCTTCAACGTCAGATCTCAGTTTGGCAAGGGAAGCTTTTGCATTTTCTACTTCATCTATCGTTTGAGCGTTAATTTTTCTTATAAGGTAGTCTTGCAAATCGATAGAACAAATTGTCCCTCGAAAACCTTGAACTTTTGTAACTCGCCCGTCAATGTTTTCAATTCGCAAGGGCTGGCCGTGTATATCTGTTGCTAACCAGTTGCCGATTACATTTCTAATTCTGCTTCCGTCATCAAGCTCTATGACATCTCTATCGGCTCGACACCAATATAGCTTTTTCTTATAAAACGTAATCCAGACATCGCTTTCATCAAGCTCATAAAAATCCCGAATTTGATTGATATCTCGTGTCGCAGCACCTTCGTTTCCAGCCCGAACGCCAAGCCAGTACTTCCTTACCTCATCCCAATTACCAGTCAGAGAGTCTTGATGGTGTGGACTGTCGTAACCAAGCCGAATGGTGTTTTCTTGGATGCACGACTGCTCCCATTCACCACCTTCGCCGAGTTTAATAAATCGAATTCTTTTGGGATCTATCGGTTGCAACTTTTCTGTCCTCACTAAAAAATGTGACTATACTTATGCGTCAATATGACACATAAAATGATTGCATCATGATGTATAACATTCCAATTTGGCAACCAACTCCTTGATTAAGTGAACCAAAGAATACTATCAGTACGTTATACAAACTAAAACATGGACAAGTTGATCATCCATATATTTCATCAACGATCTCATTGGGCGCATTAGAAAA
>CAYZVI010000208.1:0-2718 GCA_964481695.1 uncultured Hydromonas sp.
CGCGCATAGCTGTCCCAATACGGCGCACCCAGACCGACAAACGCTGGCACGAGAAATACGCCTTCGCTGCTTTTCACCGTCGCGGCCAAGGTTTCCACTTCAGCACTGTGGCGAATAATGCCCAAGCCATCACGCAACCATTGCACCACGGCGCCACCGATGAATACGCTGCCTTCGAGCGCATATTCCATGCGACCATCCACTTTCCACGCCACCGTGGTTAGCAATTGATTATTGCTTGGCACGGCTTCGGTACCGGTATTAAGCAACATGAAGCAACCCGTGCCATAGGTGTTTTTTGCCATACCGCGTTGATGACACGCTTGCCCAAACGTCGCCGCCTGCTGATCCCCCGCAATCCCTGCGATTTTCACGCGCGAGCCGAGCAAACCTTCGACCGTTTCACCATACACCTCACTGCTGGCACGCACCTCCGGCAGCATGCTGCTCGGCACATCCAAGATACCGAGCAATTCATCATCCCATTGACCGGTATGAATATTGAACAGCAACGTGCGGCTCGCATTACTCACATCGGTGATGTGCAATGCGCCACCGGACAGCTTGTACACCAGCCATGAGTCGATCGTACCAAAGGCCAATTCGCCGGCTTCCGCGCGCTGACGCGCACCCTCTACGTTATCCAAAATCCATTTCACTTTAGTGCCGCTGAAATACGCATCCAACACCAAACCGGTTTTACTTTGGAAGGTCGCAACATAACCCTGCTCACGCAGTTGATCGCACAACGGAGCGGTACGACGGTCTTGCCACACAATCGCATTATGAATCGGCTGACCCGTTTTGCGATCCCACACCACCACCGTTTCACGCTGATTGGTAATCCCAATGGCGGCGATATCACTCGCACGCAAATCCGCACTGCTCAGAGCCTCCAACATCACGCCGCTTTGCGTACTCCAAATTTCCGCTGCATCATGCTCCACCCAGCCAGGGTTTGGGAAAATCTGACGAAACTCTTTTTGTGCCACCGCACGAATATTGCCCGAATGGTCAAACACGATGGCACGAGAGCTGGTCGTACCTTGATCCAACGCCAAAATATACTGATTGCTATCCATGATTTACTCCTTAAGTTTTTTAACTGTTATTAACGCTTATACGGACTTTGTTTCAGCTTGCTGAGCCGCTTTCGCACGTTTTAACACATTACCCACCAAAAAATCGTAAACAAATGCCCCACCAATGCGCCAACAATCGGCCCACTACCGGCACAAGCCAAACACCTGAACCATCAGTCAAACCATTATTTTTAAAACCCGCAACGACAGAAAACAACCGAGGCCCCAAATCACGCGCCGGATTAATCGCGTATCCATGCATCGTACCCAAAGAAATACCAATCGCCATCACCGCAAATGCAACGGCCAACGCAGTCCATGTCGCACCCCCTGAATTATTATTTTGGTCACCGATCGCCAAGATCAAAGCCATCAGCAAAGCAGTACCCACTACTTGATCAATAAACCAGGCCAGAACCCAGGAACCGCAGGAAATGTTGAAAAGACGCCAGCAGTATGATCTAGAGTTGGATCAAACATGATCCACTTTGCATAATAGACAGCAAATACAATTGCTGCACCTAAAAATGCGCCAACAAACTGCCCTGCAACATAATGAGGGACTTTAGCCCAAGGGAATCGATTGGTCGCAGCCAGAGCGATGCTCACAGCGGGGGGTTCAAATGCGCACCACTCACTCCTGAACTGATCAAAATCTCCATTAAAACCGCAAATCCCCAGCCCAAAGTGATATTGGTATACCCACCGAACGCCGACAATGCCGGCGCACCAGGATTAGAAAAAACCACCACCGTTGCCACCACACCACAACCAAAAACAATCAACACCATCGTACCCAACAACTCGGCCAAAAATTCCTGCATCGCTGTGAATCTCATCATGCACCTCCAAATGCAATTTATATTAAAAGACGAAAAAACATTAATGACGCAGTGTTATTTGTACGTTTTTATTGAACATATGTCAAAAAAATATGAACAAATGTACATAAAATTTAAAGCAAAACATGAGATAGTTAGCTGTCTTTTAATTATCGATTAAATAAAAAGACACACAAGCGCCATCTTTTTATATAAAACCCTTATGCAGTCGGAGATCCCAAAAAATAATAAACAGGCAAAAACCAAACATGGAAATAACACAGAAGAAAATTGGAAGATTCGTTCAGAGACAAGCAGCAGAAAAACAAAAAAGCCCGTAACAATCGAAAAACGAATGCTAACGAGCCTTTACGCTAATATTACGCCAACCATACCTACAAGCCGCGCCAATCTTCACAACTCTGGTGCCCGGGGCCGGAATCGAACCGGCACGCCCCTTATTCAGGTAAGCGGCGGATTTTAAGTCCGCTGTGTCTACCAATTTCACCACCCGGGCAACATTGAAGTATTTGATGGAGGCGGGGGCCGGAATCGAACCGGCGTAGACGGCTTTGCAAGCCGCTGCATAACCATTTTGCTACCCCGCCAATGTGACTTGGCACGCGCTGGCATTTTAGCTGATTTTAAAATGCACTGCTGGATGAATAAAGGGAAGCGGACGTGTAACGTTGCTTCCCTTAGAAAACTTGGAGCGGGAAACGAGGCTCGAACTCGCGACCTCAACCTTGGCAAGGTTGCGCTCTACCAACTGAGCTATTCCCGCGCTGCAAGAGAATTGAATTATAGAGAATCCT
>CAYZVI010000209.1:0-2674 GCA_964481695.1 uncultured Hydromonas sp.
TGATCTTGCGCGCGCCCAGACGCGCTGCCGCACGATGCGCCGCATACGCACCGATTTCACGCACATCCGCGAGTTTATTCGGATCACGCGCCGAGGCATACCACACGTCGCGCTCCATATGTTTGCCCTTTTGCGCAATCGGCACGCAGCTCACCGAATGACGCGAATAGGCGTAACCACCGATAAAACCATTGCTCGCCGCTGAAACGAAATGCCCCTGATGGGTTGAGACGGATGCACCATCTGAATTTTTAATGTATTGACAAGTATCAAACGCCGCCTGCTCCGCCTGCAAAGTTAAGGCAATCGCCTGCTCCGCACTCAAATCCCACGGATGGTATAAATCCAAATCCGCATGACTTTTTTTCAGCTGATACAGATACTTCTTCTCGGGCAAACCGGCACAAGGATCTGCGGCTGTGTAGCACGCAATGTCATACGCCGCTTGAACGGTACTGGCAATTGCAGGCTCCGAAAAATCCGAAGTGCTGGCAAAGCCGCGCTGTTTGCCCACATACACCGAGACGGACAGGGACTTATCGCGGTTGTGTTCTATCGTTTCTACCGCACCGTTGCGCGAGCTGACTGACAAACCGTTGGACTCGGAAACCTCCACGGCACAAGCATGTGCACCCAGTTTTTTTGCGGTTTGTAATGTGTGATGAGCAACGGCATTGAAGTCGTTGCGTGTATAATCGAAGCTGACGGACATAAAAAGCGATCCTTATTGATGTCTGAATTTCAAAGAATTTTGCCCGCATCATACCGCTTTTGCGCACACATTGCACGAAGCAGCGCGCGGGCAAACATAATCACGGTGACCACATGGCAGAAACATACTACGTCGTCGACGGCTCGCGTGCCGCGGACAAAATCAGCAAAACCAAACGCAAGCAACAAATGCACGAGTTGCAAGACATCGGCGAAGAACTAGTTGAACTCTCCAAAGACGCATTGAACAAAATCCCGATGTCCGAGGACTTACTCGACGCGATCAAAGAATACAAACGCCTGAACTCGCACGAAGCGCGCCGTCGCCAAATGCAGTTCATCGGTAAAATCATGCGTAAAGAAGACACCGCACCAATTCGTGAAAAACTCGAGCAAATCCGCGGCTCCTCCACCGCCGCCACTGCACTGCTGCACCGTATCGAACGCTATCGCAACGACATGATAGCCAAGGACGAGGTCATCACCCAGTTTTTAGCAGATTACCCGCACGCATCCGCGCAAGAGCTGCGCACGCTGGTGCGCAACGCGCGCAAAGAGGCCGAACTGTCCAAACCACCGAAAGCCTTTCGTGAAATATTCCAATTCATCAAATCGGCATTAGAAGCCAACGCCTCAGAAACCGATGACGAAGAATACAGCACAGACCAAATCGACGAAAACAACGGCGAATAATCCCTCATGAACGCCACAACAGAACCTCTGCACATCGATGTAGCTCAAGCAGAAATCGAGCGACTGCATCATCGATGTCGCAGTCTGATTCTATCCACACTGGACGAGCACCGCCAACCGGAGGTCAGCTACGCGCCATTCGTTCACCACCACAGCTATTACTACATCTTCGTCTCTGGTTTGTCGCCACACACCCGCGCACTGCAAGCACATCCCGAGCACGTCAGCCTCCTTATCATCGAAGACGAAGCCGACAGCCGCAACATCTACGCCCGCTCTCGCCTGAGCTATCAAGCCGTCGCCCACATCATCGAACGTCACAGCGACGAATGCATCAGCGTGCTCAAGCAAATGCACGAGCGACTGGGCAATACCGTTGATTTACTGGCGCAATTGGGTGACTTTGTCATGGTGCGCCTCATGCCGCGCCACGGCACACTAATCATGGGGTTTGGTAAAACCTACGTGCTGGACGCCGAGCATCCGAGCATCATCACACCCATCACGCCCGAACAACTTAAAAACCGCTGATCATTACCTATTTGGTAAGGCTACTGTCAAAAAAAATCCGTTACAATCCGCAGTACATTTTTAAACCAATACCCATCCGCAAAGGAGACACACATGTTTAATTGGAATGACTACGGCAACGGCGTATACGGTTTCGACTCAGGCTACGTACGTCCTGAGCTGGCCGCTATCTACCTCATCGTTGAAAACGGTCGCGCCGCATTCATCGACACCGGCAGCAACGACTCCGTACCCAATGCCCTTGCTGCACTGAAAAAAGTCGGGCTGGACGAAACCGCGGTTGACTACGTCATTCTCACCCACATCCACCTCGACCATGCAGGCGGTGCTGGATTGATGATGCAAAAATTCCCGAATGCCAAACTCGTCGTCCACCCGCGCGGCGCGCGCCACATGGCCGAACCGTCCAAACTCATCGCGGGTGTCAGTGCTGTTTATGGTGTAGAATACGTACAAAAAGTCTATGGTGAAATCCTGCCGATTCCCGTCGAACGCATCATCGAAGCGCCCGATGGCTTTCGCTTCAGCCTCAATGGTCGTGAACTGCTGTGCATCGACACCCCCGGCCATGCACGCCACCACGTGTGCATCGTAGACCAAAAATCCGAAGGCATCTTCACCGGCGACATGTTCGGCCTCTCCTATCGCGAACTGGACATCGATGATCGCGTGTTCATCTTCCCCACCACCACGCCGACCCAATTCGAACCCGACGAAATGCGCAAATCCATCGCACGCC
>CAYZVI010000210.1:0-2658 GCA_964481695.1 uncultured Hydromonas sp.
ATCGAAGAAATCATCAAACCGATCATCCCTGCGAACCTCATCAAAGGCGACATCAACTATCTGGTCAATCCGACGGGCCGTTTCGTCATCGGTGGCCCACAAGGCGACTGCGGTCTGACTGGCCGTAAAATCATCGTCGACACCTATGGCGGTGCCGCACCACACGGCGGTGGCGCGTTCTCCGGCAAAGACCCGTCCAAAGTCGATCGCTCGGCTGCCTACGCTGGCCGTTATGTGGCGAAAAACATCGTCGCAGCGGGCTTGGCTGAAAAATGCTTGGTTCAGGTTTCCTACGCCATTGGCGTGGCCAAGCCCACTTCGGTCATGGTCAACACCTACGGCACGGGCAAAATTTCGGACGAGCGCATCACCCAGTTGGTCAACGAATACTTCGACCTGCGTCCAAAAGGCATCGTCAAAATGCTCGATTTGCTGCGCCCAATTTACTTCAAAACCGCTGCGTATGGACACTTTGGCCGCGAAGAGCCTGAGTTCACTTGGGAAGCGACCGACAAAGCTGCGTTATTACGCGACGCGGCGGGTTTAAAATAAATCCTCGCTCAGAGAAAAACCCGCATCACTGCGGGTTTTTTATTGCCAATTTGAACATCCGCGCCACATTCTCCGCTACTGAAATCAGATTCGACTCAGCCTGCGACAAAACCATACTTAAGTCCCCCGCCTGCCGAATAATCGGAAACACCGCGTCGATGCCGTGCGCATACACCGCTTCGTAGCCCTCGCCCAAACTACCGACCAGCGCAATCACGGGTTTATCAAATTGTTTCGCTACCCGCGCCACGCCGATGGGTGTTTTGCCATGAACGCTCTGCCCATCCATACACCCTTCGCCGGTAATCACTAAATCCGCATCGCCCATCCGCTCGGCCAAACGGACTGCTTCGGCGACAATCTGCACGCCCGATTGCATCTGTACCTGCGGCAGCAGCATCAAACCCGCGCCCATACCGCCCGCCGCGCCCGCGCCTGCGTGTGCAGCAATTTCCAAACCCAATTGCAAACGTACTACCTCAGCAAAATGCGCCAACGCGTGATCCAACTGCATTACCTGCTGCGGCGTTGCGCCTTTTTGCGGGGCAAAAACCGCACTCGCGCCATGCACACCACACAGCGGATTGTCCACATCGCACGCCACCTGTATCTGCGTATTCGCCAGCCGTTCATCCAGTTGGCTCAAATCCACCCGAGCCACCGAGGCCAACGCCGCACCACCCCACGTGATCATCTGCCCGCGTTCATCCAAAAATCGTGCGCCGAGCGCCTGAAGCATGCCCGCGCCCGCATCATTGGTCGCGCTGCCACCCAGACCGAGTATGATGCGTTTCACGCCCTGATCCAGAGCCGCTTGAATCAACTCGCCCGTACCGTAGCTGGTCGTGGTCAGCGGATTGCGTTGTGCCAGCGGAACAAGATGCAAACCCGATGCCGCCGACATTTCAATAAATGCGACCTCTCCATCGCCCGACACGCCGAAAGAAGCCCACACGCACTCGCCCAACGGCCCCGTGACGCTCACGCGCTCGATGCTTCCATTCGTCCCATCCACCAGCGACTGGACTGTGCCTTCGCCACCGTCCGCCATTGGAATAAGATCATACTGAGCCTGTGGCAACACGCGCTTGAAGCCCGTTTCGATGGCTTGCGCTACCGCCAAGGCATCCAAACTCTCTTTGAATGAATCCGGCGCAATCACAATTTTCATTTTTCATCCCCAACCAAATCAACCCGCAAAAATCCATACCCTTCAGGCGAAATTTCCTTATCACCCAGACGCACATTCAGCGGTTGGGCAAATCCCGGCATATCCAGCACGCATGTGTGATACTCGCCGTATTCACCGCAGGCATCCGCGCCACGCTCAATCAAACTGCGAATCACTGCGTGCGACAAGGTTTTACCGAGCAAATCGACGCAGTCCGCCCGCGCCGAGACAATCAACGCGCGCATCCCCAGTTGCAGCATCTCGTGCAGCAAATCCATGCGCGACGCTTGCCACAGCGGCAGCCACGCCTGCACACCCACCTGAG
The DNA here is from genome assembly GCA_964481695.1 of uncultured Hydromonas sp. Lineage (GTDB taxonomy): Bacteria > Pseudomonadota > Gammaproteobacteria > Burkholderiales > Burkholderiaceae > CTSOIL-112. The sequence goes on from CAYZVI010000210.1 coordinate 2,049, forward strand.
CGCACACCTGCTCCTCCCAATCGCGGTGCGCTTGCAAATCAATATCGCCAAACACCACGTGCGATGCGCTCAAATCCTGAGCCAAAGTTCGGGTTTGCTGCACCCAAACTGACTCATAATCGTGCCACGTCGCCTGACCAAATGCCATCGGCAAGCCCAAAGCCGCCGCCTGCGCACGTAGCACCGCCACCGGCAAACCGTGCGAGCGCGAGCGCTCGCCGTTCTCCGCCAACATATTCAGCAGCCCAACGGGCATCGCGCCGGACTGACGCGCGCGTAAAAAAGCCAGCGCACTGTCCTTGCCGCCGCTCCAACTGGTTAAAAAACGGATATCATGATTCGCTGCTAACAATGGATTTCCTAACGGTATAATGAGTTACTTGAAAAATTGCTCCAATTATGACATTGAAACCCACTGCGATGAACAAAACCTGCCCACGCTGCGCCGCTGAATTTGAATGCGGCGGCTGCACAATCGGACGCTGCTGGTGCAACGACTTCCCCCCGATTCTCAGCTGTCGCGATGCGGACGGCGATGAAGCGCAATGCCTTTGCCCCGACTGCCTCAAACAATTCACCCAAGCGCACATCAATCAACACATCGACACCG
>CAYZVI010000211.1:0-2653 GCA_964481695.1 uncultured Hydromonas sp.
TACAAAAGCTGTTTGAAAAGCAAATGATCGAGATTGCGCCGCTCGCGTATATGCGCGGACGCACGCTCAACCATGCCTTTATTATTTTGGACGAGGCGCAGAACACCACGCCAGAGCAGATGAAAATGTTTCTCACGCGTATTGGTTTTGGTGCGCGTGCTGTTGTGACGGGTGATCCGTCGCAGTTGGATTTGCCGCGTGGCGTGAAGAGCGGTTTGGCCGATGCGGTGCAAACGCTGCAAAAAGTCAAAGGCATTGCGTTTTCCGAATTCACCTCAGCCGATGTGGTGCGTCATCCACTGGTCGCGCGCATTGTCGACGCGTATGAAGCGCGTGCGAAAGTGCTGGCTAAAGAAGAGGCGCGTTTGGCTAAATTAGCCAAATTGGAAGCTGAAGTGCAAAGCCGTTCAAAGACCAAGGAATAGTGTATGAACTTGGTTCGGCGAAAATGGCTAAAACTGTGGTTGGCAATGATTGTCAGCACGCCTGTCTTGGGTCAGGAGGCGGCTCAAAACGTCAAATCATCAAAAAATAAAAAAATCATCGTCATTGGTGCAGGTTTGGCCGGTTTAGCTGCGGCACGCACCCTACAGCAAGCGGGATTCAAGGTTCAAGTTGTGGAAGCGCGCGAGCGCATTGGTGGTCGTACATACACCAGCCAGCGTTGGGCTGATATTCCATTGGACTTAGGGGCATCATGGATACATGGGACGCAAGGCAATCCTATTACGAAATTAGCCGAGCAAGCTGGGGCAAAAACCATCAGCACATCTTTGGATAGCGCGCGGATTTTTTATGCTAAAGATGCGGTATTGCAAACTGATGAACTGTACGATACTGCCGAGAATTTAATCGAAGCGGCCATAGATGCAGCACGCGAGAACGATGCGGATAGCTCAATACGTGCGGCAGTAGATGCCTACTTGAGTAATAAACGCATCACAGCGGCGATGGCGCAGCAAATCGAATTCTTGCTCAACTCGACCTTAGAGCAGGAGTACTCCGGATCGCTTGAACAACTGTCCGCACTATACTTTGATGAAGACGAGCAATTCGGCGGCGCGGATGTGGTGTTTGAACAAGGTTATCAAAGCATTGTTCACTATTTATCTCAGGGGCTGAATATCCTCACTCATCATGCAGTGCATCAAATCGAGTATAACGACGCGGGTGTCTCCGTGCAGTTCGATGGACAATCGAGCATCCAGGCGGATGCTGTGGTGCTGACTGTACCGTTGGGTGTATTAAAAGCCAATCAAATTAAATTCAACCCATCCTTCCCTGAGATCAAGCAACAGGTTATACAAAAATTGGGGATGGGCGTTTTAAACAAAGTTTATTTGCGTTTTGCCCAAATTCATTGGCAGCCTAAATCAGTTTGGCTTGAATGGGTTTCCAACCAAAAAGGCCAATGGAGCGAGTGGGTTGATTTCGCATACGCGGCTAAAGTGCCGGTACTGCTGGGTTTTAATGCGGCGGATTATGGCCGTTTTATAGAGCAGAAAAGTGATGAGCAAATCGTGCGAGAGGCAATGAACGTTGTGCGTCAGATGCTCGGCAGTGATATTCCTGCCCCGATTGATGCGCAGATCACCCGCTGGGCGCAGGATAAATACAGTTTTGGCTCTTACTCGTTCAATGCGTTGGGTATGGCTGAGGACGCGCGTGATGTGCTCGCACAGCCGGTTGCGCAGCGTGTATACTTTGCAGGTGAAGCCACGCATAAGCGTTATTTTGGCACGACGCATGGGGCATACTTGAGCGGTGTGCGCGCCGCGCAAATGATTATTCAACGAGGTTAACAAGGTTCTGTATGACACAACTCTCCTTATCCGTTCAATACGCTGACCCCAGCCACGACTGGCAGAAAATACTGCCACGCCCGTTGCTGCGCCGTTGGGTCAAAGCCGCATTGCAGCAAGATGCGCGATTGACTCTGCGCTTTGTCGATGAAGCGGAAGGGCGTGCGTTGAACAATGAATTTCGCGGCAAAGACTATGCGACCAACGTATTGACCTTCGCGTATAACGACAGTGAGGATTTTGAAGATTTACCCGAAGAGATCCGCGCGCAACTGGAGCAGGAGATGGGTGATGGTGGCATTGAGGCGGACATCATTTTCTGTGGTGCGGTACTTGAGCGTGAAGCGAAAGAGCAAAAGAAATCTATTGAGGCGCACGCTGCGCACCTCTTGGTGCATGGTGTGTTGCACGCGCAGGGATTTGACCACCTTGAGGATGACGAAGCAGAAATCATGGAGGATTTGGAGCGTCAGATTCTCGAACGTTTGGGGTTTGATAATCCTTATCAATAAAAATTAACCATTGAGACAACAGATAATAATGAGCAAAAGTACGTTTTTACAAACTTATCTAAATACTTTGGCGCAACACGGCTATACACCAGATTTTGCACAAGAAGCTGCTGCAAAACGTTTGCAGCAGTGTGAAGATGATTGGACTGAGTTTAAGGCTAAACGCAGCAGCAAACTGGCTCGTTTCTTTAGTAAACCTCAAATTCCTAAAGGTGTGTATTTTTGGGGCGGTGTTGGTCGTGGCAAAAGTATGCTGATGGACACCTATTATGATCAAAGTCCGGTGCAGCGAAAAATCCGTATTCACTTTCACGAGTTTATGCATGGTGTTCATCGTGA
>CAYZVI010000212.1:0-2646 GCA_964481695.1 uncultured Hydromonas sp.
ATCCAAATGGTCAAGGCTGGGTTCATCTATTTGCACGACGTTACAATCAGGGTGATGGAACTTTTGCAGGCATGATTATCACTGCGTTACCTGCTAGCTACTTTAATCAACTGATTGCAGAACTGGATGTAGGCCCTAAAGGAGTGGCACTGGTACAAGACCTAGATATGCGAGTTATTGCACGTAATCCCATGCTTAAAACACCGAACGGAAAGGTGGGTTTTGTGGGGGGGCCACCGGAACTGTCACAACTGGTTCACTCCGGCGCACAGTCAGGCACCATTTATACACGACGAACTACAGATAAAGTCCCGCGTATGGGTAACTTTCGTAGGCTAAGCAATATGCCTGTTTTTGTCGTAGTTGCCTTAGGTGAAGAAGACTATCTGGCCCAATGGTATGAGGACGTTATCGAAGCAGTTTTATTGGAGTTACTCTTCCTTGCAGTGACCACGTTTGTTGGATGGTTACTTTGGCAGCAAATTCGGGCAAATATATTGACCAATCGTCGTAGTCGGATGCTGTTACGTAATGCACAAGATGGTATTCATGTTCTAGATCGCCAAGGCAAGCTTCTTCAAGGCAGTGATTCCTTTTTTCGCATGATTGGTAGTACTCCGCAGGCAGCCTTGGGCAAAACCCTGTGTTACTGGGATAACGGCTATAATAAGGCTGAGTTGCAAGAGCTGATCAATAGAGGGATTTCTACACCTGGAGGTCGCTTTGAAACCTGTTATCGAAATGCCCAAGGTGAGTGTTATCCGGTAGAAGTCAGTTCAGTCCTGGTGCATCTTGATGATGATGAGGTATTCTTCTGCTCGGCACGTGATATTACCGAACGTAAAAAAGCAGAAGAAAACCTGCGTATTGCAGCGACCGCATTTAACTCTCAAGTCGGGATGATGATTACAGATCCTCATTTGGTTATTTTACGTACCAATCATGCTTTTACAGAAATTACTGGCTATAGTGAACAAGAGTTGATTGGTTATACACCTAAAATCTTACAATCAGGTCTGCATGACAAAAACTTCTATACCAGCATGTGGAACCATATTCGCTCGAAAGGATCTTGGCAGGGTGAAATCTGGAATAAGCGCAAAAATGGCGGACTGTATCCACAACACATCTTGATTGCTGCTGTACGTGATGAGCATGGCCAAACCACACATTATGTTGCAACGATTAACGATATTTCTGCCTATAAAGCTGCAGAAGAAAAAGTACACTTGCTAGCGTTTTATGACTCTCTGACTAAACTGCCAAACCGTAGCCTATTTTTGGAACACCTTGAACAGAGCATGAGAGATACAAAAAATAAAAAACAGCTCGGCGCTGTTCTGTTAATAGATCTGGATAATTTTAAAGCTATAAATGACACTGCAGGCCATGAAACTGGAGACTACTTATTACAGCAAGTCGCAACTCGCCTGCTAGAATGCGTAGAAGCCAATCAAATGGTTGCACGACTGGGAAGTGATGAATTTGTGGTTCTGCTTGATCATCTTGGAAGCTCAGAGATGGAAGCTATCCCACAACTAGAAAAAACCGCAAAATATATTTTACAGACACTCACTCAACCTTACTTTTTGGCCGACTCTGAATATCATAATTCAGCCAGTATTGGGATCAGCCTATTTGGGATAGAAGCATGTGAAAATATCCAGGATCCAATTAAACGTGCTGATATGGCACTGTCTGACGCAAAGAATTATGGTCGAAATACTTATCGCTTTTTTGATCCTGAGATTCAATCTCAGGTTCAGGAGCGTGCTGAGATTGATACCGGATTACGTCAAGCACTAGAAAAAAACCAGCTGGTATTATATTACCAGCCACAAGTGAATGGTGCACAACAGGTGACAGGAGTAGAAGCCTTGTTACGTTGGCTGCATCCAGTTAAAGGAATGATTTCCCCTGCTCGTTTTATACCCGTCGCAGAAGAACATGGTTTCATTATTACTCTGGGTCAATGGGTACTGGAAAGTGCCTGCCAACAATTGAGTGACTGGGCCAAGTATCCGCAAACTGCTCACCTCAGCATGGCTGTGAATGTCAGCGCGAGCCAATTCGCCCGTGATGAATTTGTTCAAGACGTGCTCGACGTTCTGGAACGTACACAGGCTCCTGCACATCTACTCAAGCTTGAACTGACTGAAAGTGCCTTAGTGATGCGGGTAGAAGACATTATTGAAAAAATGACGATTCTTAAACGTTATGGGATCATGTTTTCTCTGGATGATTTCGGTACGGGTTATTCTTCTCTCACTTATTTACAGCGGATTCCGATTGATCAATTAAAAATCGATCAAGGTTTTGTTCGGGATATTATGGTGAGTGCCAATGATGCTGAAATTACCAAAATGATCATTGTTTTGGCAAAAACTTTGGGAATTTCTGTGCTGGCTGAAGGTGTAGAAACCGAAGCTCAACGGGATGTATTAGAAAAACAGGGTTGTTATCATTATCAGGGCTATTTGTTTGGAAAACCGATGCCTATTGATGAGCTTAAGCAGTATCTATGCTCTCAGCAAACCTTGCACTAAAATTAAATAAGATCATCATTCAGGCAATCACAAAACTTAAAGTTGGCGAAAAGATCACTGTAAAAGAACTGACCGAAAGAGCAGACATAAGCAAGCAGAC
>CAYZVI010000213.1:0-2620 GCA_964481695.1 uncultured Hydromonas sp.
GCGGGTGAAATTTTACTCACCAGCATGGATCGCGACGGTATGCAGTGTGGTTTTGACCTCGTGTTGACGCGCGCAGTGTCTGATGCAGTGCGCATTCCGGTGATTGCGTCGGGTGGCGTGGGCAATTTGCAGCATTTGGTTGATGGGATTAAGGACGGTCGCGCTGATGCGGTGCTGGCCGCGAGTATTTTCCACTTCGGTACATACACGGTTCAGCAGGCGAAAGCGTTTATGGCTGAACAGGGTATTTGTGTGCGTTGATACATCAGAGAATGTACAGCGTTAGGGAAGGTAGAGTTTAAATGGTAGAAAAATTGAATCGAATTAGTTGGGATGATCAGGGTTTGGTGCCTGTGATTGTACAAGATTATGAAACGAACAAGGTTTTGATGTTTGCATGGATGAACCGCGAGGCTTTGCAAAAAACCATGGAGTTAAAACGAGCTGTGTATTTTTCACGCTCACGTCGTAAATTGTGGTTTAAAGGCGAAGAATCGGGTCATGTGCAACACGTCAAATCTTTGCGTATGGATTGTGATCAAGATGTCTTGCTGATGTCGGTGGAGCAAGATGGTGGGATTGCTTGTCACACGGGACGTAACAGTTGTTTTTTTGAGGCGTATAATTTTGAGACTCAAGCTTGGGAAGTCACCGATCCGGTACTCAAGGATCCTGAGCAAATTTATGCATCTGATGAAGATGCGCCATCAGTTGAGAATATTTCATGACGATGCAAAATGTTTTTGAGCAATTGACTGCGACCATCGAGTCGCGCAAATTGGCGAGTCCTGATAGCTCGTATGTCGCCAAGCTGTTTCACAAAGGCGTGGACAGCATCCTGAAAAAAGTAGGCGAAGAGGCGACCGAGGTGGTGATTGCCGCCAAGGATGAAAATCGCGAACAGATTGTTTATGAATCGGCGGATTTACTATTTCATCTGATGGTCATGTTGGCCAAGTATGATTTAACGTTGGCCGATGTGGCGGGCGAATTGGCGCGTCGTGAGGGTTTATCTGGTTTGGTGGAAAAAGCATCACGCACAGATTCATGATTGAAAATACGATAGTTGGTATTCACTGACTTGTTTGTAAAAATAGAGGTCAATATGAGCGCAGGCTGTATTTTTTGTAAAATTGCTTCCGGCGAAATTCCCGCAGGAAACGTGTATGAGGATGATGAGTTCGTCGCTTTTAAGGACATCAATCCGGCGGCGCCGATTCATATTTTGCTGATCCCTAAGGCGCATATTGAGACCTTAGCCGATTGTCAGACGCCAGAAGGTACGGCGATGGTTGGGCGCATGATGGCGCTCGCACCGAAAATCGCGCTTGATAATGGTGCTCCGGCGCTGCCGCAGGGTGGCTTTCGTGTATTGATGAATGTCGGCCCAGCCGGTGGACAAGAGGTGTATCATATGCACCTGCATATCTTGGCCGGTCCGCGTCCATGGCGTGGTTTTGCCAACGGTCAGTAATGAATGATTTGAAATAAATTTAGGAGTGTGACATGGGTGGTTTTAGCTTAACGCATTGGATCATATTGCTATTGGTGATCGTGCTGATTTTCGGTACGAAAAAATTGCGCAACACCGGTCGCGATCTGGGTGAAGCGGTGCGTGGATTTAAAGAGGGCATGAAGGGCGAAGAAGACAAAGCCGCCAAAGCCTTGGAAGACGGGAAAACCATCGACGCATCACAAAAAGATAAAAGCCATTCGGCTTAAATCAAGGCTGACGGAATAGCGACGCATTATGTTTGATTTGGGTTTATCCAAAATATTCATCCTCGCCATCGTCGGGCTGATCGTTTTGGGGCCGGAACGTTTGCCAAAAGTCGCCCGCGTCGCGGGTGCGTTGTTCGGGCGTGCGCAGCGCTATGTACAGACGGTCAAAGAGGAAGTCTCGCGGGAGATGAATGCCTCTGAGTTGAACGAAATCAAGGATATGGCCAAATCCGTGCAGAGTGATATTCGCTCGGCGGAACATCAGATGCGTCAGTCGTGGCAGGATACGCATGACGAGTTACAGCAAGGTTACGAAAGTCTGTCTTTGGATAAACCCGTTGACAGCAGTGCTTATCAAAATGCTTTGGCGATTGCACGAGCGCGGCGTACAGGGCGTGCGAGCTGGGCGGTTAAGTTGGGCAAAACACCGCAGTGGTACAAGGCGCAAAACCGCATGCCCAAAAGGGTGCGCTCTGAAGCGGCGCGCATGTCGATTCACCGCGCACATCAAAAGTCTGCACGACCACGCGGGTTTTTCTAAAATTGTTTTCAATAATCTATATTTGTAAATGCCGCCGACGCGGATTTTGACTGAATACGGTGGTATGACAAATCTTCCTCCTCCTGCAAACAATAAAACCGAATACGAAGAACATGGCTTGGAAGGCTGGATGTCGCATTTGGTTGAGCTGCGCACGCGCTTGATCCGCAGTGCGACGGCGATTCTGGTGGTATTCGTGGCGTTGTTCTACTGGCGTAACGGGATTTTTGAGCTGTTTTCCGCGCCGATGGTGCGCAGTCTGCCGGAAGGTGCGCGCATGATTTCGACCGAAGTTACGTCGAACTTCTTTGTACCGATCAAGTTTGTCCTGTGGGTGTCGTTCATAGCGGCGCTGCC
>CAYZVI010000214.1:0-2588 GCA_964481695.1 uncultured Hydromonas sp.
TGATTATGTCTACTGTTGCACAAAAAGCCGAAGTAGTTGCTAAATTCCAGCGCGCGGCTGGCGATACCGGTTCTCCGGAAGTTCAAGTGGCGTTGTTGACTGCTCGTATCAATGATTTGACTGAGCATTTCAAAGCGCACAAAAAAGATCACCACTCACGTCGTGGTTTGCTGAAAATGGTGAGCCGTCGCCGTAAGTTGCTCGACTATTTGAAACGCAAAGACGCTGATGCATACCGTTCGCTGATTGAGCGTCTGGGCTTGCGTAAATAATGAATGTCAAATGCCTGTATCGCTCGATGCAGGCATTTTTACATGAGATATATTGGATCAATTGAATTGATTCGATTTGAATGAATTTTTTAACCGGATGGGTTTGTAACAGGTGTTATTCCAAGAGTGTGTTTCATTATTGACGTGTTCTCAGACACTATGAATGTACCGCGCACATTGTTGGAATAGCATGTTAGAACCATCCATTTTGATAAGGATATGACATGAGCATGTTTAATAAAGTCACTAAAACTTTCCAATACGGTCAACACACCGTCACGATGGAAACGGGTCGCATCGCGCGTCAAGCGTCAGGCGCGGTATTGCTGAATATGGACGACACTGTGGTTTTGGCCACTGTGGTTGCGAAAGAGCAAGCCAAAGCAGGGCAAGACTTCTTCCCGTTGACCGTGGACTACATTGAGAAAGTCTACTCAGCAGGTCGCATTCCCGGCGGTTTTTTCCGTCGCGAAGGTCGTCCATCTGAAAATGAAACTTTGGTCAGCCGTTTGATCGATCGTCCATTGCGTCCGTTGTTCCCAGAAGGTTTTTACAACGAGATTCAAGTCGTGGTTCAGGTTTTATCATCTAACCCAGAAGTGAATCCAGATATTCCAGCATTGCTCGCGGCTTCTGCGGCGATGGCGATTTCTGGTGTACCGTTCGCGGGTCCCGTGGGCGCAGCGCGTGTGGGTTATATTGATGGTCAATATGTGTTGAACCCAACGTTTAGCCAACTTGAAAAATCACGCATGGATCTGGTCGTTGCGGGTACTGAAGCGGCTGTATTGATGGTTGAATCTGAAGCACAACAATTACCGGAAGAGGTCATGCTCGGTGCTGTGGTCTATGGTCATGAACAAATGCAAGCTGCAATCGACGCGATCTACGACTTGGTTCGCGATGGCGGTAAACCTGAATGGAATTGGACTGCGCCTGCGAAAAACGATGCTTTGATTGCCAAAATTGAAGAAATCGCTGGTGCAGACGTGCAAGCCGCTTATCAAATCCGTGAAAAACAATTGCGTACCACCGCTTTGCGTGATGTGTCTGCCAAAACTCTGGCCGCTTTGGCTGAGGCAGGTGTAGAAGCCGACGAAGTGGAAGTAGGCAACATTCTGTTTGACCTCGAAGCCAAAGTGGTTCGCTCAGAAATTCTGAATGGTAAACCGCGCATTGACGGCCGTGACACGCGCACTGTGCGTCCGATTGAAATCGATTTGAGCGTATTACCACGCACACATGGTTCGGCGTTGTTTACTCGTGGTGAAACACAAGGTCTGGTTGTCGCGACATTGGGCACGAAAACCGACGAGCAAATTATTGATGCGTTGCAAGGCGAATCGCGTGACCGCTTCATGTTGCACTACAATATGCCTCCGTTTGCAACCGGCGAAACCGGTCGCGTCGGCTCACCAAAACGCCGTGAAATCGGTCATGGTCGTTTGGCCAAGCGTGCCTTGATCGCGTGCTTGCCTTCCGCAGAAGAATTCCCATACACCGTGCGTGTGGTATCAGAAATCACCGAGTCAAATGGCTCGTCGTCAATGGCTTCTGTTTGTGGCGGCTGTTTGGCACTGATGGACGCGGGTGTACCGATGAAGGCACACGTTGCAGGTATCGCGATGGGCTTGATCAAAGACGGTGGTAAATTCGCTGTATTGACGGATATCTTGGGTGATGAAGATCACTTGGGCGATATGGACTTTAAAGTAGCGGGTACAGCAATCGGTATTACTGCACTGCAAATGGACATTAAGATTCAAGGCATTACCAAAGAAATCATGCAAGTCGCTTTGGCGCAAGCCAAAGAAGGTCGTATGCACATCCTCGGCAAAATGCAAACCGCGATCAGCGGCGGTCGTGAAGAAATGTCGACATTCGCACCGCGTTTGTACACCATGAAAATCAATCAAGACAAAATCCGTGACGTCATTGGTAAAGGCGGCGCAACCATTCGCCAATTGACCGAAGAAACCGGCACGACGATCGATATTCAAGAAGACGGTACCATCACCATCGCCTCGAACGATGCGGAAAAAGCGGCTGAAGCACAACGTCGCATTACCGAGTTGACCGCTGAAATTGAAGTGGGCAAAGTATACGAAGGTACGGTGCTGAAGATTTTGGACTTCGGTGCGATTATTCAAGTATTCCCAGGTAAAGACGGCTTGCTGCATATTTCACAAATCGCGCACGAGCGCGTGAATCAAGTCTCTGACTACCTCAAAGAAGGTCAGGTTGTATCGGTCAAAGCAATTGAAACCGATGATCGTGGCCGTGTGAAGCTCTCGATGAAAGCGTTGTTGGAAAAAC
>CAYZVI010000215.1:0-2577 GCA_964481695.1 uncultured Hydromonas sp.
AGCGTGCGACGGTTTGCGCGGCGTTGGCGAAATTGCCGCAGTTGCGCGTGTATGACACGGCGGCGAATTTTGTGCTGGTGCGCTTGAATGATTCGCTAAGCGCGGATGAGGTGTTCGCGGGGATGAAGGCGAGCGGCGTTTTGATCAAGAACATGAGCGCAGCGCATCCGCTGCTGCACAATTGCCTGCGCATTACGATCAGCACGCCAGCGGAAAATGCGGCAATGCTGGCGGCTTTGTCCGCGTCGATAGCAGATCATTTGTAAGTATGGTGGCGTTGGAAAAAACGCCGTTATTCCCGCGAAAGCGGGAATCTATAGCGTTTTGATTTTTGGATAGATAGGCTGGATTCCCGCTGTCGCGGGAATGACACCATAGTTGGATGAAGGATATAAAGCAATGACCCAAATTATTCAGCGTACCGCGCATGTGGTGCGCAATACGTCGGAAACGCAAATCGAGATTACACTGAATCTCGACGGTACGGGCGTGGCGCAGTTGGACTCGGGAGTGCCTTTTTTGGATCACATGCTTGATCAGATCGCGCGTCATGGCTTGATGGATTTGACGGTAAAGGCGAAAGGCGACACGCACATTGACGATCATCACACGGTCGAGGACATCGGCATTGCGCTGGGGCAGGCGTTTGCGCAAGCGGTCGGTGATAAAAAAGGCATGGTGCGCTATGGTCACGCCTATGTGCCGCTGGATGAAGCGCTCTCGCGCGTGGTGATTGATTTCTCCGGTCGTCCGGGTTTGGAATTGCACGTGCCGTACACGCGTGCGCGCGTCGGGAATTTTGATGTGGATTTGACCGGTGAATTTTTCCACGGTTTTGTCAATCACGCACAGGTGACCTTGCATATTGACAATCTGCGTGGCGTGAATGCGCACCATCAGATCGAAACGGTGTTTAAAGCCTTTGGTCGTGCGCTGCGTATGGCGGTGGCGATTGACGCCCGTGCGGCGGATACGGTGGCTTCCACCAAAGGTACTTTGGTCGGTTAAACCAATATGGATTATCTCAAAGTCTTCGTTGCCTTGATCGCGCTGGTGAACCCGCTGGGCGTGCTGCCCATGTTCATCAGTTTGACCCGCGATTTCACCGAGGTGCAAAGACAAAATGCGATTCGCACGGCGGCATTGACCGTCGTCACGGTGATTGTGGTGTGTGCGCTGCTGGGCGAGCACATCATTCAATTTTTTGGAATTTCCACCGCGTCATTGCAGGTCTCGGGCGGTTTGCTGATTTTGCTGATGGCGTTGAATATGTTGAATGCTCAGCCCGGCGGTGCGCGCACCACGCTGGAGGAGCGCGACGAGGCGGAGCATAAACACACCATTGGTGTGGTACCGCTGGGTATTCCACTGCTGACAGGACCGGGCGCGATGAGCACGGTGATTGTGATGGCGCACAATGCGAAACATACCATGGATTATTTGGCGATTATCGGCAGTGGTGTCGCCATTGCCGCATTGGTGTGGTTGACCTTGCAGATGGCGCAGCCGATTGCGCGGACGATGGGGCGCATTGGGATTAATATTGCGACGCGAATCATGGGTTTGCTGGTTGCTGCGGTGGCGGTGGAGTTTATCGTCGATGGCTTGACCACGATGATTCCGGCGTTGGCCAAATGATGTGAATGAGTTATGAATTTAATTGCAATTTTAGATTATGGTATGGGCAATCTGCGCAGTGTGGCGCAGGCGATGAAAACCGCAGCGCCCGAGTGTGATGTACGCATCACGCATGAGCCGGAGGTGGTACGCGCCGCCGAGCGCTTGATTTTGCCCGGACAGGGCGCAATGCCCGACTGCATGGCGAATCTGCGCGCCAGCGGTTTGCTGGAGGCCTTGACCGAAGGCGCGAAAACCAAACCGCTGCTTGGCGTCTGCGTTGGCGAGCAAATGCTGTTCGGCGCGGCTGAGGAAGGCAATTCGCACGGCTTGGGCTGGTTCGCCGGCGAAGTCGTGCGCTTTCGCGTGGACGAGGCGCGTGACGAAAACGGCGCGCCGCTCAAAGTTCCGCACATGGGCTGGAACACGGTCAAGCAAACGCGCCCGCACGCGCTCTGGGCGGGCATTCCCGACCACACGCACTACTATTTCGTGCACAGCTACTATGTGCAGCCGTTTGATGCGGATTTGACCGTCGGCGAGTCGGTGTACGGCGCTCCTTTTGCCTGTGCAGTCGCGCGTGACAATATTTTCGCAACCCAATTTCATCCGGAAAAAAGTGGCGATTTGGGCTTGCAGATTTACCGCAATTTTGCGGGCTGGAAACCTTGATCCGTTTTCATTAACTGAATTTTTAACCATAGATTTAAAGAGAGATAGACATGTTGTTGATTCCAGCCATCGACCTGAAAGACGGCCAGTGTGTGCGTTTGCAACAAGGCGAAATGGATCGCGTGACGGTATTTTCCGATGCGCCTGAGCAAATGGCGGCGCATTGGGTAGCACAAGGCGCGCGTCGCTTGCACTTGGTGGATTTGAATGGCGCGTTTGCCGGAAAGCCAGTAAACAAAGCGGCGATTCAAGCGATTTTGAACACCGTGGGTGACGACATTCCGGTGC
>CAYZVI010000216.1:0-2556 GCA_964481695.1 uncultured Hydromonas sp.
GGCGTATTTTCGCTCATGGAGGAAGTTGGATTCATTGTTATCGTTCCAAAAATAACTGGAGTTAAAAATCTGGTCGTCTATTATAACGGTTTATCTTTATTTTGCGCATCAAAAAACCCTCTGCACATCAAAATGCAGAGGGTTTTTGTGCTTTTTCGTCTAAGTGGGCGCTTACTCTTGCGGGGCTGCGTCCGGGCTATCCACAGCATCAATCGTAAAGTCCATGACTTCGACTTCCGGTTCGGTTCGGAACAATTCTTCTTCCGCACGGTTTTGCTCGTGCACGCGTTTATTCGCACGCGCACGATGGAATGCCAAACCGGTACCCGCTGGAATCAAACGACCGACAATCACATTTTCTTTCAGACCGCGCAATTCGTCGCGCTTGCCCATGATTGCCGCTTCGGTCAAGACGCGTGTGGTTTCTTGGAACGATGCCGCAGAAATGAACGAGTCGGTAGAGAGTGAGGCTTTAGTAATACCGAGCAATACGTTGTCGTATTTGGCAGGTAATTTATCTGCCGCCACCACACGTTCGTTTTCGATCAACATATCAGAGCGTTCCACTTGCTCACCTGGGATGAACTTGGTATCGCCCGCATCGGTGATCTGTACACGACGCAACATCTGACGTACGATCACTTCGATGTGTTTGTCATTGATCTTCACACCTTGCAAGCGGTAAACGTCCTGTACCTCGTCCACGATGTAGGTCGCCAAGGCTTCCGTACCGAGCAAACGCAAGATGTCTTGCGGATCCGATGGACCCTCGATGATAACCTCACCCTTGTTCACGACTTGGCCTTCGTGTACGGTCAAGTGTTTCTCTTTACCGATTAAGAACTCATGTTGACCACCATCCAAGTCAGTGATGACCAGACGCTGTTTACCACGGGTTTCTTTACCAAACGACACGGTACCGGTCACTTCGGCCAGCATACCCGCGTCTTTCGGTGAGCGCGCTTCAAACAATTCAGCCACACGCGGCAGACCACCAGTAATGTCACGGGTTTTTTGCGATTCCATTGGAATACGTGCCAATACTTCACCGCGACCGACTTCTTGACCATCACGCACGGTAATCAGTGCGCCGACAGGGAAACCGATGGTTACCGCGTGTTCGGTACCTGGAATCACCACTTCTTCACCCGCATCATTGTGCAATTTGACTTGTGGACGCGATGCAGCTTTAGCGCTCGAACCACCACGACGTTTCGGATCAATCGCCACCAAGGTCGACAAACCGGTCACTTCGTCGATTTGCTTCGCTACGGTCACACCTTCTTCAACGTTTTCAAACTTGATCTGACCGGCGTACTCGGTGATAATCGGACGGGTCAATGGATCCCAGTTGGCCAGCAAAGTACCGGCTTTGATGGTTTCGCCATCTTTAACCAACAGGTTCGCACCGTATGGTAATTTATGACGCTCGCGTTCGCGGCCATGTTCGTCGCTGATAACCAATTCGCCTGAACGGGAAATCACGATTTGCTCGCCCGCGCTGTTGGTCACATAGCGCATGGTACTGGTGAAGCCAATGATACCGTTGGATTTGGCTTCCACGCTCGATTGGACGTTCGCACGTTGTGCCGCACCACCAATGTGGAAGGTACGCATGGTCAACTGTGTACCTGGCTCACCGATGGACTGTGCTGCAATCACACCCACAGCCTCGCCCTTGTTGATCAAACCACCACGACCCAAGTCACGACCATAACATTTCGCACACAAACCGTAACGGGTGTCACAGGTCAATGGCGTGCGCACTTTCACTTCGTCGATACCCAGTTTGTCGATCAAGTCGACTTGATCTTCTTCGAGCAGTGTACCGGCTTCGAGTACGGTTTCTTGCGTTTCAGGATTGATCACGTCTGCTGCTGTCACACGACCGAAAATACGATCACGCAAGGCCTCGATGGTTTCACCGCCCTCAACCAAGGCTTTCATGGACACGCCATTAGATGTGCCGCAATCGTCCTCAACCACCACCAAGTCCTGCGTCACGTCCACCAAACGACGGGTCAAGTAGCCTGAATTCGCAGTTTTCAACGCCGTATCGGCCAAACCTTTACGCGCACCGTGGGTCGAGTTAAAGTACTGCAATACGTTCAGACCTTCGCGGAAGTTCGCGGTAATCGGCGTTTCAATAATCGAGCCGTCCGGTTTCGCCATCAAACCACGCATACCGGCCAACTGACGAATCTGCGCCGCGCTACCACGCGCACCCGAGTCGGCCATCATGTAAATCGCGTTGAACGATTCTTCACGGGTATCATTGCCGTGGCGATCTTGCACCGGATCGGTGGAGAGCTGCTCCATCATCGCTTTACCGACTTGATCCGAGGTACGACCCCAGATGTCAATCACTTTGTTGTAGCGCTCGCCCGCAGTCACCAGACCGGATGCGTACTGCTGTTCAATCTCTTTGACTTCTTTGGAAGCTGCATCGATGAAGCTTTCTTTCACCGCAGGTACCAGCATATCGTCAATCGCAATCGAGATACCGGCGCGTGTCGCCAAGCCAAAACCATTGGCTTTCAAACGATCCACGAACAA
>CAYZVI010000217.1:0-2546 GCA_964481695.1 uncultured Hydromonas sp.
GCACCGCCATTTGTCGCAGGGCGGAATTTTTCATGGCGGTGTCGGCGCGCGCCATCGCACGCGAAGCGGTGCGTGCGGTTTGCCCGAGTTGTTGCATATAGTGTTGAATCTCAGTATTCATGATGTACCTGCTGGATGAATGAGCCTGCAATGCGTTGTTGGCCTTGGGGCAATTGCTGGCGATAAATTTGAAGGTTTGATTTTATCGGGTTTTGCGACGCGCTGCTGTGCCGATTTGCAGAGCGATTTGATTGGCCAATTCGAGCGTGGCAGACCACGGGTCGGTTCTGTCCAAGCCTTTGGCCATACGGTCTAAATCACTGGTGCGGCGCAAGGCAGTTTTGAGAAAAGGGCTGCTTAGATGTGGCAGCGCCTGCGGGATGAGTTTTTCGCGTATGCCCCAGATGCGGTTTTGCCGCATCAGGTTGGGTAAATATTCGCCTGCCTCGACCTGTGTTTTGAATAGATTGAGTTTGCGCACCTCATCGGTCAGTGCCCAGACGATGGGCACGATGGATTCGCCTTCGGCGCGCAGACCTTCGATCATGCGGCTGGTGCGCGCAACGTCACCTGCAAGCATGGCTTCGGTCAGTTTGAACATATCGTAGCGTGCGACATTGAGCACGGATTCGCGCACGTCATCCTCAAGAATTTCACCCGTGGGGTAGAGCAGAGCGAGCTTTTGAATCTCTTGGTGCGCCGCGAGTAAATTGCCTTCGAACTGTGTGGCGAGCCATTGTAGGGTTTCTGCGGATACGTTTTGCCGATTGCGTCGCAGGCGCGTGGCGATCCACGCGGGCAATTGGCTTAATTCGACTGTACCGATTTCGAATACATGCCGTCCGGCAGCGGCTGACAGTGCCTTGAACCAGACCGATGATTTGCTGGCTTTGTCCAAACGCGGCAAGGAGATAATCACAACGATGTCTTCGGATAGGTTGTTCACCACATTTTTCAGAGCGTCGCCGCCATCTTTGCCGGGTTTGCCGGATGGAATACGCAGTTCGATGACTTTTTTATCGCCAAACAGTGACAGGCTTTGTTGTGAGGCGATGACGTTGTGCCATGCGAAATGGCCTTCTACGTTGTAAATTTCACGTTCGCTAAAACCTTCGGCTCGCGCGGTTTGACGCAGTTCGTCAATGGCTTCTTGGAGTAACAGAACCTCATCACTGCAAAAAATATACAGTGGGGCGAGTG
This sequence comes from uncultured Hydromonas sp., assembly GCA_964481695.1. GTDB lineage: Bacteria > Pseudomonadota > Gammaproteobacteria > Burkholderiales > Burkholderiaceae > CTSOIL-112. Next base: position 1,201 of record CAYZVI010000217.1, read on the forward strand.
GGGTAGAAAAACGGTGTTCGCTCATGATGTGCGATTATTTCTGCTGGGTGCGCGTGAACCAAACGGCGCGTATTCGATAGGCAATGCTATTGGCCAATTCTTGCGCCATATCGGTGTACAGACGCTCGTATTCCACATCCTCGGCGGTGGCGTAACCCGCGCCGATGATTAAATTGCGGCTGGTGCTTAGGCGGGTGGGTACGAGTAATTGATTTTTCTGCGCATCGTATATCTGCACGATGACCGACATGGTGACGCGGTATTCGGTTGCCGTGCTTTGCGAATTGGTTGAGAGCACGCTTTTACCGGTGTTGATGCTGCTCATATCGAGGGTCAAGTCGGCTTTATCAGACGGTGCGTAGGTGACATTGGCTGGTTTTTGCTGCTTGAGAAAATCAGCGATTTGGTTATCCGAATCGCCGACAAAGGCCACGCTGTGTGGCAATTCACCCCAGCCAATGGAACCGTTTTGTATAGAACCGCTACTGCCCAGCAGGTGAAAGCCGCATGCCGACAAGCTCAGGCTGATCGCCAAAACGATCAGTCCTTTGAGGCCGAAATGGCGTGACTTGAGTCCTGTCATTTTGCGCACAATTTGCTCCTGTTTGCCATGTATTGGCTTACGATACCACAATATTAATCAATTTTTTCGGCACGACCACACATTTGCGCACGGTCAGACCGTCGGTGAAGCGCTTGACGTTCTCCAGTGCCAAGGCCATTTCCTGCAATGCAGCATTGTCCGCCGTTGCCGGCGCGGTCAAATGATCGCGCAGCTTGCCGTTGACCTGAACCACATAGTCCACTTCGTCACGAGCGAGCGCGGATTCATCAACTTCTGCCCACTGTGTGTCCAACAAATCGCCACAAGACTGGGCGTACCCCAAGTCCTGCCACAGCGCATAAGTGATGTGCGGAACCATCGGGTAGAGTACGCGCAGCAGGATTGAGACGCCTTCGGGTAATGCTTTGCCCAAAGCGGTCACATCGCCTTTGCACGCAGCTTCGAGCTCATTCAGCATTTTCATCGCGCCGGAAGCAACGGTGTTGTATTGAATACGCTCGTAGTCAAAATTGACTTGTTTCAGCAGTGAATGCATGATGAAACGCAGATTTTTCGCCTCAGTACTTGGGGTCAAATCGGCATCTTTGAGTGCGGAAATGGCCTCTTTTTGCGCTTGGCAAAATTGCCATACGCGGCGCAGGAAGCGGTTCGAGCCTTCCACGCCCGAATCCGACCATTCCAGAGTTTGTTCGGGGGGCGAGGCGAACATGGTGAACAGCCGTGAGGTGTCCGCGCCGTATTGCTCGATCAATGCTTGCGGGTCAATACCGTTATTTTTCGA
>CAYZVI010000218.1:0-2531 GCA_964481695.1 uncultured Hydromonas sp.
GAAAAACCATACACATTTTGCACAATGTTTTTTGTGTATGCACATTTCTTAGGCGTATAATCATCCTTGGACGTAGTTTACATTTCATCGTTTCTCAGGAGAAATAAATGGCAACTCAAAGTAATAAAACAACAGCAGCAAAGACGCCTGTCGCCGAAACGGCGACGGATGCTAAAACGGCAGTTTTACCTAAGCCAGTTCGACGCGTTACGCGCACCGCTACTGCAGCAAAAAAACCTGCTACTCGTGCTTCTAGTGCAGCGGTAAAAGCACCTGCAGCAAAAACAGCAACGAGAACTGCACGTAAACCTGCCGCACAAAAACCATTGCCTGCACAAGTGAAATATGAGTTGGATGAGCGTCAACAAAATCGCGCTCACAGCCAAATGCAAGGTGTATCTGATATGGTGAAACATGCTGTAGCCAGCAGCACAGCAAAAAACAAAAACGCCGTGGCGCACAACGCCGTGAAAAGCATTGTTGATACATGGTCTCCTGATGACAAAGCGATGATGTATCGCATCTTGCGCGGTCAAGTGGTTGCTGAGCGCAAAGAGGCTTTGAAAGAGCAAGGTCATCCAGATGAAATCCTGTCTGAAAAGTGGCGCGAAGGTGCATACCCATACAAAAACCGCATGCAACGCGAAACGTATGAAGAACAAAAATACCGTTTGCAAGTTGAATTATTGAAATTGCAAAACTGGGTGAAAGAAACCGGTCAACGCGTGGTAATTTTATTTGAAGGTCGTGACGCAGCCGGTAAGGGCGGTACGATTAAACGCATGATGGAACATTTAAATCCACGAGGTGCGCGTGTGGTTGCGTTGGAAAAACCAAGCGATCGTGAACGCTCACAATGGTACTTCCAACGTTATATTCAAAACTTGCCAAGTGCGGGTGAAATCGTATTGTTTGACCGTTCTTGGTACAACCGTGCGGGTGTAGAACGTGTGATGGGTTTCTGTACTGATGCAGAGTATTCTGAATTTATGCGTCAATGTCCAGAATTTGAACGAAACTTAGTTCGTAGCGGTATTATCTTGATCAAATTTTGGTTCTCAGTGAGTCGTGTGGAACAACGTCGTCGTTTCATGCAGCGTAAACATCATCCATTGAAACAATGGAAATTGTCGCCAGTCGATTTGGCTTCTTTGGATAAATGGGACAGCTATACAGCCGCAAAAGAAGCGATGTTCTATCACACCGATACAGCCGATGCACCATGGACGGTTGTTAAATCAGATTGTAAAAAACGTGCGCGTTTAAATGCAATGCGTCATGTATTGCACTTGTTGCCTTATACCAATAAAGACACCAGCGTGGTTGTACCTCCTGATAGCTTGATCGTTAGCCGTCCGGGTATGGGACATATGCTGGACAGCGGTAAACGCAGTGAGCAAACTTTTGACTAAAATCTAAAATAGATTGAAGTTTTAAAGAACGGTTATTTTCGGATGACCGTTCTTTTTTATATTGCTTAGCAGAAAATCACTTGTATAATCCGCTCATGTTTTTTATTTTAACCAATGGAATCCACCGTGTTTGTAGACAGTCATTGCCATATCGACTTTCCTGAGTTGTACGAGAATTTGCCGCAGTTGTTGGAGAATATGCGTGTGAACGAGGTCAATCGCGCCTTGGCGATTAGCGTTGATATCAAGGATTGGGAACGGATTCGTGCGATTATCGAGTCGCATCCGCATATCTATGGCTCGGTCGGCACGCATCCGGATTATGCCGATGTGCATGAGCCTACGTATGACGAGCTGGTCACCATGCTCGCACATCCGAAAGTGATTGCTACCGGTGAAACGGGTTTGGATTACTATTGGACGAAAAACGAAGGCAATGTGCTGGACTGGCAGCGCGCGCGCTTTCGCACGCACATTGCAGCGGCCAAACAGATGCGAAAACCGTTGATCATCCACACACGCAATGCACAGGAGGATACGATAGCAATTATGCGTGAGGAAAAAGCAGATAAGATTGGCGGTGTGATGCACTGTTTTACCGAGGATGTGGCGATGGCTCGAGCGGCGCTGGATCTCGGTTTTTACATCTCGTTTTCGGGTATCGTGAGTTTTAAAAATGCAAAGGTGGTGCATGAAACGGCACAGTTCGTGCCGCTGGATCGATTACTGATCGAAACGGATTCGCCGTATCTCGCGCCGATGCCGTATCGCGGTAAGCAGAACGAACCGGCGTATGTGCGTCATGTGGCACAGGCAATTGCGGATATCAAGCAAACCAGCTTGCAGGAAATCGCACGCATCACCTCGGATAATTTTGAGCGTTGCTTTTTACTCAGATAAACATAAGGAAATTTATGGATACTCGCATAGAGCAAATGATTGGTGATGCTTTAGGGGCGCAACGAGCCGCCTATTTGCGACAACCTGTTCCCAACTACGAAGAGCGTATTGCTGATTTGGACAAACTCGCGAAATTCTTGCGCGAGCAGCAGCAGGCGATTTGCGCGGCGATCAATCAGGACTTTGGCAATCGCTCGGTACACGAAACCATGCTGTCGG
>CAYZVI010000219.1:0-2519 GCA_964481695.1 uncultured Hydromonas sp.
TCGGCGGAATTGCTGCGCGCAAGCATCCGGCCTTGCAGGTGGTGTTGTGGGCGTTCCCCATTTCGGCGGTGGTTTTGTTGGCAGTGTCATGGCTGATTGGCGGTAGCTGGGACTCGCGTGCAGTGGCGTATGGCGCGGCGTCTGGCTTGACTTCAGCATTGGCGGGCTGGTGGTTTTTCACCGCGCTGGCGGAAGGCACGATGAGCGTGGTCTCACCGATTACATCGGTGCTGGCGGCAGCGATTCCGGTGCTGTTTGGTGTGCTCATGGGCGAGCAGTTGAACGCGGGTGTTTTGGCCGGCATTGCGTTTGCCGTGATGGCGATTGTGCTCATCAGTCAGGAGTCGAAGGATCATTCGGTGCATCATACCTTTGAGCAGGACCCATCGAGTAAGCCTCCTGAGCGTTTGACCAAGCGCGTGTTGCTATTCACGTTCGGCACGGGCATTGCGTTTGCCTGTAGCTTTATTTTGATTCATCAAATCGGTGCAACGTCGGCGGGTTTATGGCCGATGTTTGCATCAAAGGTTGTTGCTTCCATGGTGACACTGCTGATTGCCTTGCGCTTGGGGCATGTGCATTTATCGCATGACCCGGCGATACTTAAATACGCTGCTGTCGTGGGTATACTCGACGTGGTGGCCAATATTGCGATGTACTACGCCTTTCGCGGTGCTTTTGTGTCTATCATCAGTGTGCTGGTCTCGTTGTATCCGCTATTCACCATTGCGCTGGCCATTGGGCTGCTCAAAGAGCGTACCAATGCGCTGCAAAAAATCGGTATTGCTTTGGCATTGGGGGCGATTGGCTTGATTGCCTATGCGGGCTGATTGAGGCATCCGCACCACGTATGTGACGTGTCATCAGCCGGTCATAAATACCCATTATATTTTTCATCTAATCATCCTTTACAGGGAGAAACCGATGAAAAATCATGTGGTGATTTTTGAAGCACGTGGCGGCACGGACAAAGGGCAGTTTGGTTTTCGCAAGGATTCCAAAGCGATTATTGATGCGCTCAAAAAGCGTGGGTGGACAGCGGAAATCATATTTTACGACGATGCGCATCGAGGTGAAATTTATCGTCACACGCTGAAAAAAGCAGATGCTTATATTAGTCGTGTCAATCCGGGTAATTTGGGCAGCGAAGTCGGTTACTTCCAAATGCTGCGAGAGTTGGTCAGCAATGGGGTGAAAGGTTTGCCGCATCCCGATGCAATGATTACCTATGGTGCAAAAAGTGCGATTGAGCGGCTCAAAGGTACCGCATTTGTGCCGGAAGATGTTTACACCTACTATCACTTTGATGCGCTCAAGGATAATTTACCGCAAACACTCAAACGCGGCGTGCGCGTGATCAAACAAAATCGTGGTTCGACCGGTGAGGGCATTTGGCGCGCCGAAGTGCTCCATCCTGAACAGTATCACGACGATATTCCGTGGGATGCGCGGCTCAAACTCACTGAAGCCAAAGACAATCATACCGAAGAGAAATCATTACAAGAGTTTATGGAGTTCTGTATACGCTATCTCGAAGGTGCCAACGGCATGCTGCTGGATATGCCGTTTTTACCGCGTATCAAGGAAGGCGAAATTCGCGTGCTGATGCTACGCGACCAAGAGGTCAATATCGTTCATAAAAAACCGGCGGATACACCGGACGCATTCTCCGCCACGCTGTTCTCCGGCGCGCAGTATCGCTACGACACCCCGGAACAATGGCCGGATCTGGTGGAGGTGATTCGTCGTTCACTGCCCGAACTACGCGAGCGACTGGGCGACTATGATTTGCCATTGATCTGGACGGCGGATTTCATCCTCGATACCGATGTGCACACCGGTGCGGATCGCTACGTCCTCGGTGAAATCAACGCCTCCTGTGTTGGATTTTCCACACACCTCGAATTAAGCGATGCGATTGCCGATGAAGTGCTGCGTCTGCTGGATGCCGAATCGGTGGTAAACAAACGCTGGTCAGCATTTGCCAGTGATAATCAGTGGAATCATGCACAGTTGGTGTAAGGTTAGGGAGAAACAAAAACGCCATCGAGATCGGTGGCGTTTTTATTGATTATGAGCTTTTCATCGAGGATATTAGTTTTGATATTTGCTCCATGCCATCAAATGTTGAGGGAATTTGATCGTCTGTGGAAACAATTCCACTAAAGATTAGATTTTCAAATTTATCCAACGAAATTTGATGCTTGTCTTGTAGCTCTTTGGCATATTCAGCATAACCTTGGATGACCTCGCACAACGATTTCCTAAATTCTATTTGTAGTAACTGTGCTTTGATAGAGCGGTATTGCTGAAGTAATACCCTAAAAAGATATAACAGCATCAGTTCAAGAGCGGTACAAGAGAATAAAAAAGTTAAATTGCTGCCTTGCATCGCTTTTAATAAAACATCTCTCCAACAGGTTTCGTTGCTGTTACAAGCGGGAGGAGATAGGTGAGTAAAAATTAATAAAAAAGGCAACAAGACAAGAGCGATGGCAACTAAAAATAAAGGGATGAGG
>CAYZVI010000220.1:0-2497 GCA_964481695.1 uncultured Hydromonas sp.
AAGTCACTTGTTGTCCAATGTCAGCAGCGATCTGTTCTACTTTCAATTTTTGGCCGGCAACAACACGATACTGTTTGCCACCGGTTTTTATGACTGCGTACATTTGAAAATCCTTAAAAATAAGTTTTTCCTCTCGCCCCATTGCGAGGGAATTGATGATTTTAGACTTTTTTATCAATAAAATCAAGTACTACCGCATGATTTGCGTCTTTTTGAAACAAATACGCATTTTCTCACCATTTTCACCGTTTTAATCTCACATTTTGCTTTTACAATAGCACTATCTGATTGCTTAATCATCACTTATTAATTAGCTTTTTTAAATGGACTTATTAATTACTTACGCAGAATTTCTGCTATAAAAAGAACAAAAGGAATACGTTATGAATCATAAGAAACTATTTACAGCAATGACTATCGCAGGTGGCGCTTTATTTGCTGCAAGTGCCCAAGCTGGCTACGTCACTGATTCGCATGGCAACGTGGGTTATGATACGGCAGCAGAATGTGATGCTGCCGTTCAAGCTGGTACAGCTAAATTCTACGAATCATTCACCAGCAAGCCTGCCTTGCTGCGTGCAGGTGAGGTTTCTGTAAAAACTGCTCGTTTGGGCGATTTAGGTTCTCAATATCGTTTGGGTGCGTGCGATATGGGCGTAGGTAAAAAATTAGGCCGTGATGGTGTTGCGACTGCTTTGCAAGGTAAATACGTACCCTACAGCCCAAGTATGCCTGTGAACGTATACTTCGACAAAAATGGTCAACCCGTACGTGTCACCATGCAAAAATGTGATAACTGGTTTTCAGGCAATTCACCTCGTCCTGTAGCGCCTAAAGCTGTAGTAGCTCCCGTTGCTGCTGCACCAGTTGTAGCAGCTCCAGCAGTAGCCGCTGGTTTGCGTCCATATGTGTTCGGTACTTTGGGTGCGTTGAATGATGGAGTTAAAGAAGTTGGCATCGGCGATGATCGTAGCACTAAATTTGCTGGTCAAGTTGGTGTTGGTATGCAATTTAATGAATGGCTGGGCGGTGAATTATTCTACCAAGGTGGCTCACGTCATAGCTATACAGCTGATGATGGCGATGTCACTAAAGTTCGCAACAACACCTACGGCGCTCGCTTAACAGCCGGTACGCAAATTGCAGATAAAACCCGTGTATTTGCCAAAGCAGGTGTAGCGGGTGTGCGTCACAGCGCCCCTGAATACAAAAATACCCAAACTCGTGCAACTGCAGGTGTGGGCATGACTTATGACTTGACCAACAATCTGGCATTGCGTGCTGACTACGATCATTACTTTAAGCGTGGTTCAGACAATGACATCACTTGGAAAGGCGCTAACTACTTAGGTCTGGGTTTGCAATACAACTTCTAATCTAAGTATCTCTTTATCGTACTTTTGTAGCTTGATGTGAAGAGCCAACCATTTCGGTTGGCTCTTTTTTCGTCCTAAGCATCAGACCATAAATACAGATGGAGTTTTTTGACATACAATGATGGGAGTTTAATTTTATGCCGTATTGTCATGACCATTTCTCATCATCTGATTCATAAGTACAATGTCGCTGGACCACGCTATACCAGTTATCCGACGGTTCCTTATTGGCAAGAACAAGATTTCACTGTTCCTGCTTATCTTGACACACTGGCTCGTACTTTTACGGAGTCAAACCTGCGTGACGGCATCAGCTTATACATCCATTTACCCTTTTGCGAAAGCCTGTGCACCTTTTGCGCGTGCAACCACCGCATCACGAAAAACCACAGTGTAGAGGCAGGCTATATCGCCAATGTGTTGCGCGAATGGAAAATGTATGTGCATGAACTGAGCAAACACAGCAATGAGCGCCCGCGTATCCGTGAGATTCACTTAGGCGGCGGCACCCCTACTTTTTTCAGCCCCGAAAATCTCAATACGCTGATCAATGGCCTGTTTGAACACGCCGATCGCGCTGAAAATCACGAATTCAGCTTTGAAGGTCACCCGAACAACACCACCGAAGCGCATTTACAAACGCTATACGATTTAGGCTTTCGCCGCGTGAGCTTTGGCGTGCAGGATTACGACGCCAAAGTGCAAAAAGCCATTAACCGCATTCAGCCATTTGAGAACGTCGCGCGTGTGCACGAAGCCGCCCGCCGCATCGGCTACACCTCGATCAGCCATGATCTCGTATTCGGCCTGCCGCATCAGCATCTGAACACCATGCGCCACACCATTGAGAAAACAGCAGAATTGGCACCCGATCGTTTAGCGTTTTACAGCTACGCGCATGTGCCGTGGCTCAAAGGTAATGGGCAGCGTGGCTTCAACGATGCCGACCTGCCGAGCGGTCCAGAAAAACGCGCATTGTACGAGTTAGGCAAAGAATTGTTTGACGAGCTGGGCTATGTCGAAGTTGGCATGGATCACTTCGCCCGCGAAACCGACACGCTTTACCATGCGATGAAAGAGGGCCGCCTACACCGCAACTTTATGGGCTACACCGAAACCAA
>CAYZVI010000221.1:0-2485 GCA_964481695.1 uncultured Hydromonas sp.
TTCAACTTCGAGCCGTCACTTACTCGGTAGTTTGAACATTACAAACCCACCGTAGTTGTTAAACAAAAATTTCAAACTTAATTCAATCGCAGATTACGCTTTTTTAGGACGTTTCGCGCCGTATTTAGAGCGTGATTGCTTACGATCTTTAACACCTTGCAAGTCCAAAGAACCGCGTACGATGTGGTAACGAACACCCGGCAAGTCTTTCACACGGCCGCCGCGAATCAACACAACGCTATGCTCTTGCAAGTTATGGCCTTCACCACCGATGTATGAAATCACTTCAAAGCCGTTGGTCAAACGCACTTTGGCAACTTTACGCATCGCAGAGTTAGGTTTCTTAGGAGTTGTGGTATACACACGGGTACACACACCGCGTTTTTGCGGGCAATTTTCCAAAGCAGGACTTTTGCTCACTTCACGCACTTGAGTACGCGGTTTGCGCACTAACTGGTTAATAGTTGGCATTGTTTTTAATCCAATAATAAACATTTCACTCATTTAATCACGGCGTATACGCTGCCAAACACAACGCAACACACTTTTCACCCAACCGTTCACCATACATCGCAGCCAAGTTACTGATTAAACACGTATTTCAATCGAAATTGACAAACTAATACACCTCGCCTATTTCAACGAACTTGCCATCATACGCCAACAAGCCAATAAAATCAATGGCTTAATCTTCGAAAAGACGCAATTCAACCGGTTTTATCGAAATTACAACAAGCCGTCCGAAGACCGTCATTCGATTAACGTCGTAGCGAAGCCCTCAAAAAGCCGTGTGCGCGTTTGCAATTACCGACAAATTCGGACACAATAGCCCAACGATCCACCTCGCGAAACAACACATGGTTAATGTCATCTGCATGAAATGGGGCGCCAAATACGGCCCCGAATACGTCAACACCCTACACAATATGGTCAAGCGACATTTGAGCCTGCCACATCGCTTTGTCTGCCTGACCGATAGCACGGAAGGGCTGAACGCAGGCATTGAAACCTTCCCCATTCCGCCCATGCCAATCGAACTGAATGGCCCTGAACGCGGCTGGAAAAAATTACTGACATTTGCGCCGACGTTGTACGACTTGCACGGCGACACCCTATTTCTCGATATCGACATCATCGTCACCGGCAGTTTGGACGAGTTTTTTACGCAGAAGGGCAACGTGCTGATTATTCGCGAGTGGAAACCCCGTCACGGCTTGGGCAACTCCTCAGTATATCGTTTCAAAATCGGCGCTCATCCGGATGTATTGGACTACTTTGCACGCAACTTTGAGCAAATCAAGCAAAATTTCCGCCATGAGCAGGCGTTTTTGTGTGACTATTTGAGCAAAAAAGGCGCGCTGGGATTTTGGCCGGAAGGCTGGGTGCGCAGCTTCAAACGCCACTGCATGCACTATTTTCCCAAGTCATTATTCGTCCCGCCTCAATTGCCCGATAACACCCGCGTATTGATTTTTCACGGCAGACCCAACCCTGATGAGGCGATTATCGGCAAAACCGGCAAATGGTATCGGTTTGCTCGCCCAGCCGCGTGGATTAAGGATTATTGGAAGTAAGCAATAAAAAATGGGCGGAAAAACCGCCCATCATTTTTGAATCCCCACATCAATCAAACAAATACTGTTGCTCCGACAGCTTTGGCGCCAGTTGATCTTTTTCAGACAACAGCGGCTGCCCATCAAACGCCGGCCAGTCAATGGCAATACTTGGATCATTCCAAATGATTGCTTGCTCACAGTCCTTTGCCCAGTAGTCCGTAGTTTTATACAAAAATTCCGCATGCTCAGACAACGTTAAAAATCCATGCGCAAATCCGGGCGGAATCCAAAGTTGTCGCTTATTCTCAGCCGATAGATGCACGCCCACCCACTGCCCAAAGCTTGGTGAGCTTTTGCGAATATCCACCGCCACATCAAACACCTCTCCAGTCACGCAACGCACCAATTTGCCCTGGGGATGCGGTGGCAGTTGATAATGTAGTCCGCGCAAAGCCCCCTTTATAGAGTACGAATGATTATCCTGAACAAACGCTACGTCATAACCAACCGCTTGATTGAATTTGGCTTGATTGAAACTTTCAAAAAAGAAACCACGTGTATCGGCAAATACCGCTGGCTCAATGATTTTCAATTCTGGAATTGGCGTATCAATCACTCTCATAAGTATTTTCCTGAGATGCTTTCATCAAATATTAGCCGCACTCACTTTTCAAAAAGGGTTGTGTCAATTTTATCGATAATTCGCAACTGATATAACCCATGTGATAGGTGATTTTTTCGACACAAGCGATCTGCGTTCTTGGCTCTTTTGGATTAGTAAATCATCGGTTTATCGTACACTGGTAGCAATTGTTTACTGACCGCCATGGTAATCGGGTATAAACGTGTCCCCGAACCACCGGCGAGAATAATACCTTTGCGTTGATGCGGATTCAGTTGTGCCGTGTTTCTCATAACGCTCCCCCTTT
>CAYZVI010000222.1:0-2480 GCA_964481695.1 uncultured Hydromonas sp.
CCGCGCTGTTTGATCAGGTATGAGAAGTCTTTGCCCGGAACTTTCGCGGTCAAAACTTCGTACAGTTTTTGACGCATGGCTTTGATGCGCTCACGCATTTCCGTCACTTCGCCTTCCCACATGTCGCGCAGTTCGGCTTCGTTCACCACGTTCGCCGTAATGGTGGCAACGTGGTACGCAGGGCTGGAGTACATTTTGCGAATGGTCAGTTTCAATTGACCCAGTACGCGTTCAGCTTCTTCTGCATCCACGCAGATCGCAGACAGACCGCCCGCGCGTTCGCCGTAGTACGACAGGTTTTTCGAGAACGAGTTGCTGGTGAAAAAGCTCAGACCCGCGTCAGCAAACAGGCGGATGGCATACGCGTCATCCTCAATGCTATCGCCGAAACCTTGGTAGGCGATGTCCATGAATGGAATCAATTCGTTCGCTTGGATTACGGGAACCAATGCCTGCCATTGCTCTTTCGACAAGTCCACACCGGTTGGGTTGTGGCAACATGGGTGCAGCAATACCACGGATTTTTTCGGCATGGCTTTGAGTGCTGCCAGCATTTCGTCAAATTTCACGCCACCTGTGACGGCATCATAGTACGGATAGGTTTTAACAGTGAAACCAGCGGCTTCAAAAATCGCGCGGTGGTTGTCCCAAGTCGGATCGGAAACGTACATTTCACTGTTCGGGAAATAGCGTTTCAAAAAGTCCGCGCCCACGCGCAATGCGCCGGATGCACCGACGGTTTGCACGGTTGCCACGCGTTTTTCGGCCAATACTTTGCTGTTTGCACCGAACAACAGATTTTGACACGCGGTGCGATAAGCAGCGGAGCCTTCCATCGGCAGGTAGGGGCGCGGTTCTAAGTGTTGTGCCAATGCGGTTTCTGCTTTAACGACCGATGGCAATAAAGGAATCTTGCCTGCGTCATCGTAATAAATACCAATGCCGAGGTTGACTTTAGTGTTGCGCGGGTCTTTTTTGAATGTTTCGACGAGGGATAAAATCGGGTCGCCTGCATAGGCGTCAACGTGTGCAAACATAGGGTTCTCTCTGTTTTGTGATGGACAAAATAACACTTAATTATACCGATGTTTATACCTGCTTTGAAGTAAAAAATGCGCTAAAACGGCGCAAAATCATGAGCTTGAACTATGTTGTGGCCTTGTGGATACGTTTATTAATTGTGCGGTGGTACAATGCATGGTTCAAAAAAGGAATCTCTATGAGCACACAGATTATCACTTTTCCCAATTCGCCATTTGAGCTGCATCAGCCGTTTCCACCGGCGGGCGATCAACCCAGCGCGATAGCGTCATTGGTCGAGGGGATTGATGATGGCCTGAGTTTTCAGACACTGCTAGGCGTGACCGGATCGGGCAAAACCTACACGATGGCGAATGTGATCGCGCAGACCGGCCGACCAGCACTGGTTTTGGCGCCGAATAAAACCCTCGCGGCGCAGTTGTACTCGGAAATGCGCGAATTTTTTCCGAACAATGCGGTGGAGTATTTCGTCTCGTACTATGATTATTACCAGCCAGAGGCGTATGTGCCGCAGCGCGATTTATTCATTGAAAAAGATTCGGCGATCAATGAGCACATCGAGCAAATGCGCCTGTCCGCGACTAAAAGTTTGCTGGAGCGGCGCGATACCATCATCGTCGGCACGGTGTCGTGCATTTATGGGATTGGTAATCCGCAGGAATACCATCGCATGATTTTGATCGTGCGCGAAGGTGACAAAATTCCGCAGCGCGACATTATCAAGCAGCTCGCGGCCATGCAGTACAACCGCAATGAGTTGGATTTTGCACGTGGGACCTTCCGCGTGCGCGGCGATACGATTGATATTTTCCCTGCTGAGCACGCTGATTTGGCGGTGCGTTTGAGTATGTTTGACGATGAGTTGGAGGCGATTCATCTGTTTGACCCGCTGACTGGCAAGGTGACGCAGAAAGTGCCGCGTTTCACGATTTATCCATCGTCGCACTACGTCACGCCGCGCGATACGGTATTGCGCGCGGTGGAGGCGATTAAGGATGAGCTGCGCGACCGACTGAAATTTTTCCATGAAAATGGGCGTTTGGTAGAGGCACAACGTTTGGAAGAGCGCACGCGCTTTGATCTAGAGATGCTGGCGCAGGTTGGTTTTTGTAAAGGGATTGAGAACTATTCACGGCATTTGTCGGGAACGGCGATTGGTGAACCGCCACCAACGTTGATCGACTATCTGCCCAAAGACGCATTGATGTTCTTGGACGAGTCGCACGTGATGGTCGGGCAATTGGGCGCGATGTACAAGGGCGATCGCTCGCGCAAGGAAAATCTGGTGGATTATGGTTTCCGCCTACCGTGTGCGCTGGACAATCGTCCGCTGAAATTCGAGGAATTTGAGGGCAAAATGCGGCAGCTGGTGTTTGTATCGGCAACACCGGCGGACTATGAGAAGCAGAAATCCGATGCGATTGCCGAGCAGGTGGTGC